>NZ_JBFRST010000094.1:4729-5067 GCF_041473705.1 Vibrio sp. 10N.222.55.B11 | reverse complement strand
CACTGGAGGATAAGAAGAAAACCGACGCGGTTGAAAAGATGAAACAAGACGGATGGGGCTTTTTCTTTGTTTATGAAGGAAAAGATACGCTAAGCCAGCAACTCGCCCCGTCCATTCAAGCGTTTGCTGACCAATACCATTTTGAGCTCCTTGGGATCAGTAATGATGAAACCTTCATCACTCACCTCAAAGAAAACCGCCACAACCAAGGAAAAGTCACGGTGCCTTTTACGCCCGCCTTGATTTTGGTGCATCCAAGCACTGGAGAGATGAAGCCACTGGCGTACGGCTGGATAAGCCAAAATGATTTAATTGGGCGCTTTTACAACGTCGCCACC
>NZ_JBFRST010000094.1:0-3966 GCF_041473705.1 Vibrio sp. 10N.222.55.B11 | reverse complement strand
AAACGTAAGGAGGCGCTATGCCATTTCTTCGTACCCTTGTGCTTGCTTTTTTGATTCATGCCGCCAGCGCACACGCTGCCATGCAAAACCAATATGCCCTAGTGTTCTTTTTTGAAAGCACCTGCCCGTACTGCCATAAGACCGCCCCTAAAATCACTCGCCTTGGCGAGCGATTTCAATTGCCGGTTTACGCCTTCTCTGTTGATGGGCCGGGCCTTCCAGGGTTTGAGGTCCCTATTCCTGTCACACCAGAGATAGGCAAGACCTTTTTCCCAGGCCAGGGAAAAACGGTCATGCCTGCGACCTTCTTAATGAACGTGAACAGCCGTAAGTTCTCACGTCTGAGCATTGGAGACGTACCAGAAAGCACGCTTGCCCAAAGCATTCAGAACGCCCTTAACGATCCGCGAGTGCAGGAGGCTCTCCAATGAAGCGCTCACTTTTCCACCACTTGTCCACCGTTGCGGTGAATAAGCGAGTTATTCCTTTATTTCTCATCAGCTTATCAGGCGTAAGTCACGCCGACACCAACCACTCGCTGGCCCGCTTTTTTGATAACTCAGGGTACAACGCCAACGTCTCAACCCCGACGGCTTACCAAGGGCAATCGGCCAACTACTACACCGGTGGCAGTTTGTTTGTGCGTAATCAAATTGTCGATGCACAGTTGGTCAGCGTCACTGTCCCCTCCATCAGTACCGGGTGCACTGGCATTGATATGTTTATGGGGGGATTTTCACACATCAGCTCAGACCAACTGGTGAAACTGGGCAAAGCCATTATTCATAATGCCCCTCCTTTTATTGTCAACTTAGCCCTGCAAACCTGGGCACCGCAGCTCAAGCAAAATCTGGATAATCTCCAAGCCAGGCTCGACAAATATCTCAATCAATCGGTGAACTCTTGTGAAGCCGCGCAAGCGTCCATCGGTGGACTGGCCGCCTTTGCCGCTCCTGCTACCAAAAAGCATGTCTGCGCGACGCTTGGTACACAAAACAACGCCTTCTCAGATTGGGTTCAAGGGCAGCAGGAATGTGGCGCAGGAGGCAAAGCAGCGGGTCAGCTAAAGGACGCCAAAAAGGATCCAGCCCTGAAAGACATGACCCAAACCAATCACAACGTGGTCTGGTCTGCGATCATGAATAACGCTTTTTTGTCCTCCGACAAAAATCTAGCGCAATTCATGATGAGTTTGTCAGGCTCTTACGTGTACGACAAAGACGGCAATCCGCGTTATTACCCTAGCCTTTTGACCGACAACAACAACCTCGTCAACGTGCTGCTCGAAGGGGGCAAGGCTGACGTTTATCAGTGTCGCAAAACAGGCCCAGATGCGTGCATTACCATTACCAAGCGCAATAACTTATCCATAAGTCAAACTAACGGCATACAAAACCAGATACGCAAACAACTGGAATCGATACTGCAAAAGATAGCCACCGACCAAAGACTCACGCGTCAACAAGAGGGTTTTCTGGAGCTGATTCAAACGCCGGTACTCAAGTTCTTTATTGACGACTTATCCGCCAATCAAACCCCCGATACCAGCAACTACTCGCGAATGATAGCGGTGGAGCTGCTTAATCAGTACCTCGTGAGCATGTTAAATGTTGCCCGCCAATCCTTGGCCAACACCAACAACAGCCAGGATGACATCGCCCTCATCACTCGTGATATCGATAACGC
Organism: Vibrio sp. 10N.222.55.B11; assembly: GCF_041473705.1. NCBI lineage: Bacteria > Pseudomonadati > Pseudomonadota > Gammaproteobacteria > Vibrionales > Vibrionaceae > Vibrio > Vibrio sp. 10N.222.55.B11. The sequence continues at coordinate 2,280 of NZ_JBFRST010000094.1, read as the reverse complement.
CAAACGCTTTACCGCGGGGCTGGCTGAGAACGCCATTGAGGCGCTCAACAACCGCAATCAACTGATTGACTCGCAAAGAAAGACCACGCAGCAAAGCACAAAAGAAATCAGCACGACCACCAAACCTACCCCGGCTTATGGGAACTGACCTATGATACTCGAATATTACACTTACACTTCCGGCGAAGTGGTCAACAAAGCCTTTAATGCGCTGGCCACTTTTTTTAGAACCAATACCTTTGGGGATTACTTACAGATGTGCATGATGCTGGGGCTTATCACCAGTTTGTTTATCTTCATGCTGTCACGTAACCCCAAAGACCTCATCAAATGGATGGTGGTGTTCTTTGCCGTACCCCTGTTTCTTATCAACATGAAAGCCGACATGCTCATCATTGATAAGACGCAACCGGGTAAGGCTTACAAGGTGGATAATGTCCCTTACCTCGTGGCCGTGCCTACTTACTTTTTCTCTTCTATCATGGTGGGGATGGCCGAAGGTGTGGAAGGCATTTTCACCACCTCCGACGATGAGCGTTATGGTCGTACTGGGATGTTGTTTGGCTCTGAGCTGTATCAGCTCTCAAGACAATCCAGGATTAATGAGCTGGCGCTGCAAAAACTCTGGCGAGACTACTTTCATAACTGCATGATTGGGGATGTGAGAATCAATGGGAAATACACCTGGGATGAACTCTTTACCGCCCCTGATATTTTTGCCTTTTTAGACGGCGTTAGGCAAAGCCCGTTGCGCGCCCTTTATCTTGATGAAGGCGGCGGCCGAAGCACCTACAAGCGATGTGAAGAAGCTTACCCTATCATCAAGCAGCGCTTTGATGATGCCGCCAATAAAAACATGAGCTTGTTAGCGCATCAATTGCTTGGCAAAGACGCGGACCGTTATAAGCCGCAAGTGGTGCAGTCACTCACCCGCAGCTACGACAAATTTTTTAGAATGAGTACCAGCGCGTCCAGCACCATCAAACAAAACATGCTGATGAACGAGCTACGCTACAACCTTGATAGCCTTGACCCAACGCAAGCTGCGCTCAATTACGCTTATACCACCAATAAACTGCAAACCACCTCAATGTGGGCGTCATTAGGTTTGATGGCAAGAGAATACTTGCCGATGCTCCATACCATGATGTTTATGTTGTTCGCGTGCCTAGGCTTCTTTGTTGCAGGTGCCGCGGTCATTCCTGGCTTGACCATGATGGTGTTAAAAAACTATTTTGGGACGTTTGCCTTTTTGGCCACGTGGCCAGCCTTGTTTGCCATCATCAACGGCTTTCAGCTTTGGGGACTGGAATCTCTGTCTACGGATGTCTCGGGGAAGTTCGGGGGGCTAGTGCTTTCCAACGCGAATGCCGCGGATGAGCTTCACAGCCGCTTCGCCTGGATCACGGGTATCTTGATGATAGGCGTCCCTATGATAGCCAAAGGCATTTTAAAAGGCGGTCAAGAAGTCATGTCGAGCATGAACTACCAGCTCTCGAGCATGATTAACTCGACCAATGCCAGAGCGAGCGCTGCAGCGTCCACGGGTAATCTGGATTTTGGCAGTATGCAGATTGACAACCACAGCATGAACAACACCCATGCCAATAAGTTTGATACCAATACCCTCGCCAACCAAGGTCACAGCTACACCCAAAACCCAGACGGCTCGGTGACCACACAACACGGAGATGGGCGCACCACCTACGACAGCTCACAAACCACCAGTCGCGGCAACATCAGCGCCAACACGCAAAGCATGCTGCAAGAGAGTGTGGCGAATGCCCGCAATCAAACGCAGCAAAACCTTGAACAAACCAGTACCCAACTGAGTCAAACCCTCCAAGGAGGCGCCGCGCTGAGCGACCGCTGGCATGATAGTGTGAGTAAAAACCTGGCTTACGGTGAAGGCAATACCAGTGGCTTTAATACTCAAGTCAGCCAAGGTATGAATGACATGCAAACGGCGGTTGACAGCGTGATTCAACAAACGGGTTGGACGAAAGACCAATCAAAAGCTTACCTGCAAAGTGTCTATGGCGGCTTCGAGGGCGGCGTAGGCACCGGTAAAGGGGCATCGCCATTCAATTTAGGCGCCAGTGGCGGCGTGAAATGGTCTGATGATGAACGTACGGCTTACAGCAATATGAATGCCGAGCAAAAGCAGCAGCTTGAGCAAGCCACGCAGCAATACACCGAAGGGGCCAATGCCGTGACCAGTGCCGGCACGCAGGTGGACAATAAAGACACCCGAACGTCGGTTGAGCAGTTTGCGCATGA
>NZ_JBFRST010000093.1:0-1427 GCF_041473705.1 Vibrio sp. 10N.222.55.B11 | reverse complement strand
TGTTCATCATACTGACTTATATGAACGCTTCCCCATTTGCTAGGTCATCATTGAGTTATTTTCAAACATGGTTAGGTGGCAGTTTTATATTCGGTCTACATTGGCAGACATTCTGCCGACCCTAATGATTTCCGCAGCCTTATTCCTCATTTCCCTAGCGAGCTTAATGCTCTGGTCAGTATTCAGGTTTTATAAGGCTTGGTCTTACCTGTTTGTCATTACTCTTTGATACACCTTGGCAAATTTTCTGCGAACATCCTGTGTTAGTTTAAATTAGTAGTCAGTCTTGCTTAACAAGGCTGATATTCGGTTTGGTTGGCCACTAATGCCCAAACGGTTCGAGCTATCTTGTTAGCTAACGCAACCGTCACGACATTTTTCGGTCGTCTTGCTTGCAAAGACACGAGCCATTCACTTTTTTCTTTACTATGGGTCATCACTGCTCGCGCCCCATGGATAAGCAAAGTACGTAAATACACATCGCCTCGTTTGCTGATCCCGTGTAAGTGCACTCGACCTCCCGTTCCTGTTTGTCGTGGAACCATGCCTACCCATGCTGCAAATTCTCGACTGGATTTAAACGCTGACGCATCCCCCATGGAAGCGATAAGTGCCGTGGCAGTGAGTGGTCCAATACCTGGTACTTTGGCGATACGCTGACAATCTTCATCGTGCTTAAACCAGCTTTGGATTTGTTTTTCCAGTTGTTTAATATCTTCGTCCAACTGAGTTAATCGTTCCACTTGAACCTGTAAGGCACACATAAAGGCACTTGGCGTATCCTCTTCCAGTTTTGCTAAACAATCTGGTAGCTTTTCCTTAAATGCTTGCTTGCCTTTTGGCATCACTAGGCCAAATTCGGTCAACAAACCGCGTATCGAGTTTATTTGCGCCGTCCTATGTTTAACCAGCAGTTCTCGCATGCGATGAATGCTAAGAATCGCTTGCTGCTCTTCAGTTTTTACTGCAATAAACTTCATGTCTGGTTGTTGCATGGCCGTCCATATCGCACGAGCATCTACCACATCATTTTTATTGCCATAAACGAAAGGTTTGACTTTCTTTGCTGGCAACAGCTTCACGGTATGACCCATTTCTTTAAACAGTCTTCCCCAGTGGTGAGCACCACCACAAGCTTCCATTCCTATCATTGATGGTTGTTGGTTGGCAAAGTACTGAACAAAATCTTTTCGCTTCACTTTGTCAGAGTGAATTTCACCGGTTTCTTGATCGACCCAGTGAATTTGAAAAACTTGTTTTGCGATGTCAACACCAAATACGTTACTGTTCATGTTGGATACTCCCAATGTCGATTGTTCACTAAATTGAACCATATTGGGCACTTTGATGCCGTGACAGGGAGTATCCTTCCTCGTCAATCGAATCATCGTCAGCCTCCGTAGGTTGGGGAGGCGTTCATATCATTT
>NZ_JBFRST010000092.1:0-10853 GCF_041473705.1 Vibrio sp. 10N.222.55.B11 | reverse complement strand
AGTTGGGGGGAAAGACAGGACCTATATATAAAAAGGAAACTCTACATATCAATATACTATGCATATCTTTGACTAAGAAGATAAGTTACTGAAATAATGAGCACATCTCCTACTATGAAAAATATCACAATGAACGATATAACGACGATTGAGTTTTATTACGACTATAAAAAATCACGCACAGACCTGTCGAATGTTTTCAGGGCAATGGCGGACTATGTAGAAGCATATGAAATAGTTGAAAAAGCTATTGTGCGAAACTTAAATATTGATGGTTATGATGGATTAAAACTTCATTCACTTGAAGAGGGCAGTATAAAAAATACACTGACTAGCTTTTGTAAATCTTTCTTAGCCAACAGTTCTACCGGATTACTTGATGAGTTTAGCGGGGAATCTGACGGTGACTCAGCTTCATATTACAGAAGTGTAGAAGAGCGCCAAAACGATAAATTTCGAACGGAATGGCATAGAGATGAGAGTTTCCAACAAGCAATCAATGATAATCAAATCAAAAGAGATATAGCAGACGACTTTTTTTCAGGCAAACTACAAGCCATTACAGACGTAGATATTGCTGAAGCTGCAAAAAAAATGTCTAGTGGTAATAGTAAGAGAAAGTCTGGAGAAAAGTTCTCTATAACCGCACAAAATGATGACCATTTTGGTCCTCAAATATCTGTTGATAGCGACTTCAAAGTATCAAAGAGTGTTGGCGCTATCTTTAACTGCAAAACCTTTGATCACAATGGAAAGGAAACTGTTCTTATCATTAAGCCAGTTCAAGAAGGTGATGATAAGTGGCTAGTTCGAAACTCACAAACTGGCTTGGTATATGAGGCTCCTATTTTAGATAAAACGTTTATAGATGAATATCAAACCAAATTCCAATGGCTGATATCTATGAAAGTACACTCTCAATATGAAGTCTGGCGACATGGGAAAGACACAAAAGTAAAAAACGCAAAAATCCACAAAGTCTATGACCCATATTGGGCTACTCAGTATCAAAATAGGCTTCTAGATGACTAAAAACATCAGGAGTAAAGGTCTCAATGACGAAGAGATTTTTGCTAGAACAAATGTATTGTATACGTTATTACCCCTTGGGCTGATGGTAGCAATCAAAGTACTGGTGATGTTCCAGTCACCAATCATGTCATGGACACAACTATGGCCCGGACTATTTCAATCTGGAGATTGGTCACTAGCAAGTGGAATGGTATATATATCTATATTGAGCGGAATGTCAGATGCTTCTAATGGACGTAGAGTTGACACTCTGAGAGTAAACTATAGAACATTAAAGCTTTTATCTTTAATGTTGTTCAACTTTGTAGTCTACTTTTGCGCATCAGTTTTCTCATCCTCACCAGCTGTACCTTGGATTCAGCTAATTTTATTCGTTCATGCTATATGGATGTGTTATCGGTACCAACGAGATATTTATTTAGTTAAAGCAGGGCGCGGAAGATACACCCAAGAATAGAAAAGGGACCGTCGAAGGTCCCTATCTCACTACCTCTTACTATCTGGCGTTCTCTTTACTTTCTCCCACTTATTTCCAGACTTTGTTGTCGGTGGAGCGGCTTTATTGTCAGCAATTGTCGCATAGTTATTTGTCTGCCCTCCCCTAGGGCCAACCTCTCTATAAATACCACCATCTTTTCCAGTGCTTTCACCTGGCTTTAAAGACATAACACTTCCTCCCTAACTCGTATGGCATGAGTTCGAACAGTAAAAACAACCATTCGATTTAAAGTAAACCTTTTTAGCAGCTTGTACTGCAGGACTGCACGAAGCAAAGTCACCCAAATAATGCCTATTGTGCTCCAATGGCATACGAGAACAACCGAGTTTATGAACCTCATGATCGCCATTAGCTTGCTGATTTTTATTAACATAATATCTTGCCATAGTTACCTCTATATTGATTAAAAAACCAATATACAACCACACACCCAATCAATGTGTGACACTCCTTTAAGTATGCAAAAAATAGAAAACATAAAGCTATTGTCGTCGACGTACACCACCAACCGTCAACGCCGCCACTAGAAAGCAAAAAAAAATCCGGTACCAGTGACCAATGCCACCGATACCGGATATGATAATTAAATTAATGGCTTATCTGAAACCATTATGTAACGCTCTGCCGCTCGACCAAACTTGAAGTAGATGCCATTGGCATTCAAGCTTGATTCTTGACCCTTAATCTTAGCTGATAGTGCAGCTGCTCCTTTAGGAAGATACTGACTGTCCTCATGCTCTTGTAGCTTGCTAAGCAGTTGGGATGGCTTACCTTTCCATGCCTTACCGCCTAGCTTTTTCACCATGCTAGTAAGGGCTATAGTTAAGCTATCATCGACCATACCCGATGCCATTAAAGACTCAACATTCTTCTCATACACCTTTTGCAGTTTACCCTCTGGCAACTTCCAGACACGTTCTAGCGCACCTATCCACTTGGCATAATCCATCATGCGAGCCTCATGTATAACTTCAACATCTGGCAATATTGCCAATGCTTGAGATGCAAGGGTGAGTAAGGCACCAAATATCTCTGGCATAGATGCTTCTAAATCAGCTTTAAGCTCTTGCTCTGGACGTCGATTACCTTTCTTCATTGGCTCCAAATTGACACGAAGACAGCGCGAAGCTAAGTCCGATTCCTTAACAAAGTCATGGATACCGTTTAGTACTAGTGGACTGTGTAGCTCAAACATCGTCACTTCTGCTGTCTTATACAACGTTCGCTTCGTCATTGTGCCCTTAGTCGCTACAGTACAAAGTAGATCACTTTGTCGCTTGGTTAAGCTTCGAAGATTATCAATAACAACCAAAGACATACCGTTGATGGTCAATACAAAATCGCTTTGCTTCGGAAAAGCCATTGCTGAAACAGCACTTGGGTCTAACAGACCACGAAGCACGTTGTTACAGAAGAAGCTCTTACCTGTACCTTTCTCACCTTGGATCATCAGAATAGGATAAGGAACACCTTTTACCTTAGGATGCGCCATCAAGTAGGTCATATACGCGACTAGCAAAAGAAAGGTGTCCTGATCAGTTTTAATGAAATCTCTAAGCTTCTTCAGAGCTGATTTCATATCAACACAAGGTAGCTTTGGCGTCACCATTGGCAACTGAAAACTTGATCTCTGAAAGTACAACTCTTCGTTGCTGGCTGGCATGCTATCCAACACATCAACACCTTGAGCACTGAGCTGAACAATCTGACCATTAGAGAGGTCAATTGTTACAGCATCGGAGGAAGGTGCCATACCATAGCGAATCTGAGGCTTAATCAATGGCTGTTCATGCTCCCACGCGATAGCTTTGACCTCTTCAAACGCCTCTTTCACAGACTTTCCAACTAATCTCAGCTCAACACGCTTAGCGAACTTACGAAGCATTTGCTCACCTCTATCCGACTCAAGCGGAATAGCTTGCTTTGACTCCCCCGTATGTTCAATCAAGTATGGAGTACGTGACTCATCTTGCTTTACTACACTAGGGGTAAACTGCTCTAAAAACTCTGCGACTACATTTTTCTCTGCCATTGTGAAATCTCCTATAGATCTATTTTTCTTGGGCATGCTGTGTCAGATCAACTGACACATTCAAACTAAAACCATCAAGAACATCGGCGGCGGCGCATCGCAATGCGTTCACAGCCTTATCTCTCTGGTCTTCAAATTGCTCTTGTTCTAGCCTCACCAAAAACGAATCGTGATTGGTAAGAAGAAGCGGAATATTGGCTTCATCAAGCCTTTGGCATGCGCGACGAAGTATGTCGGCACCTGCTGCTTGAATCTTCCAGTTGCGAAGGGAAAGACGCTGGTCTAAATCTGAAACGGCATATTGCCAGTCTAGAGACCGAGCGATACCACAATGCCGAATAGCATCAGCGGATTGGTCAAGATATTGATCTATTGGCCAAATGAGCTTTGATAGCTCAACCAACAACACCTTAACTCGACGACGTGAAACACCTATCTTTTCAGCTAATGCACGATGACCAATGCCATATAAACAACCAATAAGCAGTTGCTTACATTGTTCACGGCTAAGCTGAATACCAGTAAACTGAATGAGTTTCTGGTAAATATCTTCTCCTTGTTCATACCAGCTCAAGAGTGGCTGACAACCTGCAAAATGCGCGGCAATCATTGGTTCTTGTTGCTTGTAGTCAAGGAGAACATAGACGCTACCTTGGGGCGGATTGAGGACTGACTTCCAATACTGCTTAGGCACCTGATTCAGAGATGAACCAAGTACGTGATCACGACCAGTTTTAGCGTGAAAAGCAGATACGATAGGACAATACCAATGTCCTTCCGTATCAGCCCTCAGCACCTCAACAATACCTTGATACTGCTTTGCCACGAAGTGGCTCGTACCCGACTTTTTCTTGGAGTACGAACCAATTCGCTTGAGCATTGCAGCATGGTTGATTCGAATCGCTTCCCTACCTTTTAGATGTTCTATATGCCGAGTAATTCGGCGTTGAACATCCAAAGGAGGCAAACTCGATACACCTTTAACTTGTAGAGCTACGGGCTTAGGAAGCCAACCCTGCACTGAGTGAACAATCAGCTGTTTATTCAGCGCATAGGTTTGAGGCTTAAGACCATAGCGTGCTATTGCAATTCAAGCTGCAATCTCATCGAAATCCAAGTCATCAAAATCGATACTGTCTTCAATCTCAACGTCTTCTAACTCATCAATCTCTTCAAGTTCCTCAAGTGGCTCAGGGTCATTAGAAAAGATGCCATGCTCAGAAGGGTCATACGGTCTCTTGTCGTCGGCGTCGGTATCCACCTGATTGCTTTCGGTATCACCGCCGTCGACGTCAACCAATTCACCTTGATTTTCCAACATAGCTTGAGCGATTGGATGCTCCAAAGAATCAATATAAAAGTCACCTCCAAACGTCTCATCAAAAGCTTTCTCCACAAGAGACATATCGATGTCAAATGGAGCGATATCATGCTCAATCGAATAGCTATAAACACCAGCTTCTTTGTTACGTTTTACCGAGATAACCTTGCCTTCATCACTCACCTTCACCGCATCTAGTTTGCTGCGGTTCCATGAGTTAGAAGGATTGCCACTCAGTAGAACAAAGCGAATATCGTTTTTAGTCGTTTGTAGAACATGAAGTACCTTTTGAGAGACTTCTTTTTTCGGCAAGGACTCCGCAATATCTGCATCTACATAATATGTAAATTTAAATCCTGTCTCGTCATCGTATCGCTCAACTGTAAGTAGTTTCTGCACTTCAAACTTAGCCATGAATGGCACACCATCAGAGGGCATCATGTTCGACAATGCGTTGCTTGGTATTTCCGCTTTGAAGTTAGCTACTTTTTCTGCTTGCTTTGCTAGATTATTAAATAGACTCATCTTATTTCCCCATAGTTATCAATTGAAATTGATGCTTGATTTAGCATCGCAATGGGCAACGTTGTTGTTACCCATTAAGTTACTAAATCCGAGTTGCAGAACTTTGAGCGTTCCTTCCAAATTGTTAAAGAGCGTTTGAGAAGGTCCCCCCCCTCTCTCGATGGTTTGCATTAAACAGCAAGTCGATATCGGTATCTGTCATTTGCGCTCGGGTTTGTTGAGACAAAAAAAAAAGGAGAAGCATTGCTGCTTCTCCTTGAGTGGATTGAACGAGGTTATTGTTAAGCTTGGTCTTTACTGCTAGCTCGGATTTGACTGTGAATATAGCCTTTTTCTTGTTTATTATTGTTCCAAGCTGAGAAGTTGTTTTTTAGATCAAGAAAACTAGCATTTACGATTTCCTCATCCGTCAATTCACTATCTTGATCACCTAATTGCTGCATATCAGACATATAGAAAAAATCATCATCTCTTGCGATATCATCAGCAGCTTGGGATAAAGTTAGGTCATATCGATTAAGGTAAGCATAAAGCCATGCTTTTATGAATAACCACCGATACTGTGAACGAAGATCTTTAGATTTAGCGAATTTATTTTTACTAATTTCTTTGTAAATAAAGTCTGTTGGCGACGGCGGCATTTCTGCGCGCATACTCAACTTATTGACCAGAGAGTGGGCAAGAACAACATCGATATACCTTGGAAGAGTCAACGCAAACTCTTTCGTCACATAAGATCTTGACTTAATAGCAAACTCTCTAGTTTTTTTCTGCTTCAACCTCACTCTTACCCAGTGCTTTAAGTAGCCAAGAAGATGAGACTCTCTTGAATTCATATAATCTTGTAAGAGCAATTTGGCCAAAACACCGTATCGTCCATGCGTGTCCAAGGTGCTCAGCTCTCCATGTTCTAGCTCATCGGATTTGGATAGCTCCCATAATTGCTCTCCAATCAGCTGACACTCATTAATGATCCATTGCTGCAAATCAGCATCGGTATGTCTTTTACCTTCAAGGATAAACTGACCCACCATGCCGAACCAAACATAACAGCACCGCCCAGCCAATTCAGACAAGTCTTTGATTAGCTGAGACTCCTTATCTTGAGCTAGTTGCTCAAAAGCATTTTTAACCTTTTCAACTCCTTGCCCCTTCTTTCTCCCATAAGGTTTTTCGAGAAAATGCTGACAGTCCAATAGATAGTTATCGACATGTGGATCATTAAATAAGGAAAATGCAAAAGTACAATATGGATCATCGCTACCGGGATACGGCCCGTATTGGAATGCCTTTTGTGAAAAGTCTCTGTGTTTATAGCTTGGTCTGTTTTCAGCTTTTTTCTTAAAGCGTCGGTACCAAGGGTGGTAATCAGCAATTAACCTCTCAAAAGCATCTAGATCTGGATCGTCTTCAGCAATCTTAAAATATTCTGCCATCAGTACACCTCACTCTGATTCATTGACGTAGGGTGCATTGTACAAACTGGAATTATTCGATAAAGCAATAATTTATCGTCGTCGACGTATTGTGAGCCGACGTCGACGACAACAAAAAAAGCAGAGGTTATCCCCTGCTCACCTAGCTTATCCGTCAATCATCAATAACTTCGTTTGCGACGACACCAATGACGAAACCAGCGATACCGCCGATTAGTACTCCATATGGACCATACCTAGCACCAATTGCAGCACCGACTTGAGCCCCACGGATACCAGCGTTCTTTTTTGATTGGGATGATGATTGTGAGAATGTTTTACTTTGCATACTTCCCTTCCTCTTTATATAGATATGAAAAAGGGCCATGCTCAATGAAGAACATGACCCTTTGGAGTTTTTGTTAATGCCGCTTTAGTGAGAGTGACCGCACACCTGACAGCTGCCATCATCATAAGCACGTTCACCACATGCAGGACAGGTTGTAACTAGTGTTGTAATTGATTTAATCGCCATGTTAAGGCTCCTTGTTGTTGGTTGATTGAGTGTTGCGAAGCTCATTGATACCTCAGCCTAGAGAGTTCCAATTTCGAAACTGAGATATCGTGAGCCAAGCTCCGCAACAAAATTTATTGTGCTTTACCTTTCTGGGTATCTGGGCCGCATTTCGCCGTATCAGTGACATGACCATTCATGGTTCCACAGACATCCGCTTTCCATTGCACGATGACACCGTAAGACGCTGTATTCTGAATACCTGCCTTGCCATTCCATTGAGGCTCTAGCAGCTCTTTCATTTTCGAGATATCGCCCGGATTACCACCGAACGTGCCACCTGCAAATACTGAAGATGCGAATAGCGAAGTTAGACCTAGCAGGATGATTGGTTTTTTCATTTTTGTTTTTCCTTGAAGATTGCATGCCCTCTTTCTAAGAAGACATCTGTTGATTAGTTTGAAGGTGTGGACTGACAGGTGGTGTCAGTTGGTAAAATTAATTTGAGGAATAACGGCAGGGCTTAGGTTTCGTGGGCTATGAAACCTATAACAAAATCGGTCACTTACTCATGACTATCGGGAAATAATGATGACTGACACTACCTGTCAGCGAATCAGTACATCATTGGTGATATGAATAAGAGTGAGAAGTTAGCCTACCGATTGAGTCAGATACTTTCCCGATTACATTCAGGAGAGAAACTGAGCCTTATCGACTTACAGCAGGAATTTGGAGTACATGAACGAACTGTACTTCGAGATTTCAGTCGACTGGCATTTCTACCTATCGTAAGAGAGGATGGATATTACTTCTTAAAGCAATTAGATCATCGTAACCCTAAAGCTCATTTAGCTCTGAACTCCCTATCGAGTATGGGAGTAGATAAGTTGTTTCCAGATAGAGCAGTCATGACTCAGGCACTAAGCCATAAGACACAATCTATTCTGTTCCGTCATTTACCTATCGAAGATTCCAGTCACTTTCAGACAACATTACGTGTCATTGCGAACGCTATTCATCAGCGAAACACTCTAACCTTAACGTGTCAGCGTCGTCGTTATCATCGGATTGAGCCTTACCAACTCATTAACGAACATGGGATTTGGCATTTGGTTTCAGTACTTAGGAACCAGTCATATTCGTTTCGAGTATCGGAGATTACAGAGTTAGTTCAACACGATGATATTTACACTCCCTCCCCTAGCTTCAACGAGAAACTAATCAGAGAAGAATTACACTGGAATACTCAGGGTATTGTAGAGGTCATCGCACAGGTAGGTTCTAGTCGAATTGATGATTACCAGAGGTCAGAACAACCTATGGCAATTCAGGTGCTGAAAGAGTTGGGTTATGGCTCGACACTTATAAGCATTGAGACATCAGATATTCACGCATTAATGCCAGTCCTCAAATCTTGGCTACCTGATATCGATGTAATTTCTCCATCATGGGTAAAACAAGCCTTGGTTAGAGATGTTGAAACCTACCTAGCGACTTGTTCATGAGTAGGTTTATCGACGGCGTCGTCATTACGTCGACGACGACACCCTAATCTATCGAAACTTCTATCTCATCGAAGCAGTCCATTCCGACGTAGCTTAGGAAATTGGTTTCCCACATCGAATAGAACTCAGCGACACTGGATTCAATAATGGGAACTTCACCCATGTAACGGATGTAAGCCACACCATGACCAAAATCAAAGTCGATTTCTTTCTCAAGTTCAGGCATCAATCCACAGTAACTAAAGTCAGTGATGTAGTCGAAAATCCACTGGTCGTTAAGTCTAGTGATACGAATCTCGACAGGGTGATACCCTCCACTTTCAGGACAGTAAGCACGTTCTCGAAAATTGATGGTTACAGCATGGGTTGACGGGGTTAGTTTCTTAGAGCGATCAATAACCATGTTAATTACATCTTGAAGGTCGGTACTAATTGGTAGCACTAGACGCTCTTTATCGAAGACTAAATTCATAATGAGATCCTTCTGTTATTTTTTCTGGGTAGGTTTGATGTGATTAACGAGATCGAGAAGCTCCTTTTTCCTATCTTGGTATTTCTCTGAAACGATATGTAAGTAGATAGACGACTCAGCTTTCACGGCTAAACCTAGACCACGAACGATAGCAGCACAGAAGCCCTGGTTGTTAGCGGAGCCAGAAGAATAAAGGGATTTGTAGACCTGACTTTTCCATGGTTTATCACCCTGAGATTCGATAACCTCGAATAACTTAGAGCATGGAACCCATTGTTTTGAATGTAACCCTGCCCCTCCTGTCTGCCCAGCAATCCGGAAGTAGAGTTGTTTATCCTCAATATTTTGAGCAATCTCGTAGAGAACTGTCCCTTGATATTTTGAACCTAGTTTGTCTGCTTCCCCTGATTTGAGGATGTTCGAGAATGGATTGTGTTTTGACGTGGCTTTAGATGCATCAGCTTCCGTTGGTGCTTTGGTTTGATTGACCTTTTGGTTCATAGATATTCCTTCAGTTTAGGTATGAAAAAAGCCCTTATGGATGTTGGTCCATAAGGGCTTACTCTAGATTAATAATATAATTTTGATTCAGAGTTTATTACTTATTGATTACGTAAGAGAAAAGCATATTGGAATATATCGCATGAAGGTAATCATGGTGATAATATTCACATTGTAAATAATCTAACTAAATGAATTAAAAAGCATTATGAGCACTCCTGTAGAGAAGTTTATTTTTAACCATACTAGAACCAGCCACAAGCGCTGGGAATCTATTGTTATGTATTCATTACATTACGCATTGAGAGATGTAAAACTACTCTCTCAATATCCAGTTGAGCAATACTATATCGATGGATATTTTCCTGACTTGAAGCTTGCTGTGGAAATTGATGAACCCTTTCATGAAAGGACAAAAGAACAAGACGCACTTCGAGAAGAACGTATCAAAGCCGAACTCGGCTGCGAATTTTTCAGAATAGATGTAAATAAACCAGTTTATGAGCAAGTTGACGCATTAGTTGACAAAGTAAAAGCTCTGTCACCACCCAAATGGGAGGTCAAAGAAAGATCGGAAAAGAAAAATAGCGGTGAATATTCAAAAAGTAAGTTTGAAAAACTTCAAGCTGCTAATGCTTTCGAATTTTTGGATAATATTCAAGAAGAGATAGAACAAATGGGTATCTCTGTCGATACAGAGAACTTGAATCCAAACACCCTACCAAGCAATGAAATGATCAGCTTCAATGTCGAGTTTGGAAAACTACAACTAACAGTCTTTACGCGCAGTAGCTGTAAACCCAAAATCATCGTCAATGACTTTGATGAAGAAACCCTAAACCTGCTAGGCATAACGTTAACGGGGCCTACAGGTACCAGGCCACCATATTGGAAAATTGTCGGATTGGAAAAACAGCTTACACGTGAGCAGACTATATCTTATCTATCTAATTTGGCTCGAAAGTATAGTACTTTAGAGAACACCTAACTCGCTAGCTTAATTTCCTGTCCGGTTCCTGTCTTTCCCCCCAACT
>NZ_JBFRST010000091.1:0-7458 GCF_041473705.1 Vibrio sp. 10N.222.55.B11 | reverse complement strand
CCCACGGCGAGATTTCGAGGGTGACCACGCTCCCAGAAGGCTGCCCCTTCTCTTGGGGGAATAAGCGCAATGGCTCCCTTAATCTTAATAGCAGCGTGACACGCTCTCGTGTCGTAAGCGCCATCACCAGACACCTCAAAGATACTTCGGTGTGTTTGTTTCAGTAAGTTCGGGAGTACTTCTCCATCTGTAACCGTCGATAAACTTAGCTCGGCGGCAATGATCTCATGAGTGTTGGTATCGACGGCAATATGAAGCTTTCGCCAGACTCTACGCTTGCCATCCGTCCCATGTTTTTTGACTTTCCATTCACCTTCGCCATAAACCTTAAGGCCAGTAGCATCAATAGCTAGGTGCTGTATCGCTCCTCTCGTTTTAGTCTTAAATGAAACCTCAACTTGCTTGGCTCTACGACTGATGCAGGTGTAATGCGGACAACTTAACGGTACATGGGCTAACCTAAATATCGAGTCGATAAATCCTTGAAGCGCTCTCAATGGCATAGAAAAAACTCGTTTCACCATGAGTGCTGTCGTGATAGCTAAATCACTGAACCGACGCGGCCTCCCGCGCTTATTCTGTTTACTTTGCGCCCACCCGCTTATTGCTTCTTCATCAATCCAAAAGGTCAGAGAGCCACGGTTAATGAGTGATTGGTTGTATTGCTTCCAGTTGGTTGTTTTGTAACGAGGCTTAGGCATAGGGCTACGAGAGAGGGTGGAGGTAGCTGATCAGATCGTAGGTTCTTGATTTAGTTCCACTGAATTACGCAACAAAGCCGTATAGATACTGTACTGGTCTAATGGAACAGGACACTTTATTGAAAGACAATCAATGTTAATCAATGAGGTGTTATATGAACGAAAAACGTACTTATAAACGTTATCCTAAAGAGTTTAAAGAAGAAGCTGTCGCTTTGGTTCGAGAGCAAGGATACACAGTCACAGAAACTGCTGAGGCGGTAGGTGTGTCTGCTTGAGTAAGTTGGGAAGCACTTCGGCATCGGTAACGTTAGATAAACTCAGCTCTGCTGCGACTATTTCGTGGGTGCTGGTATCTACTGCTAAATGTAGCTTACGCCAGACTCTGCGCTTCCTATCAGTACCATGCTTTTTGACCTTCCATTCACCTTCGCCATAAACTTTAAGACCAGTGGCGTCGATGGCCAGATGCTGTATCACACCTCTGGTTTTGGTTTTAAATGAAACCTCAACGTCTTTAACTCGACGGCTTATACAGGTGTAATGTAGACAATCAAGCGGTATCTTAGCCAGCTTAAATACGGAGTCTAGAAAACCTTGCAACGCTCTCAATGGCATAGAGAAAACGCGTTTTACCATGAGTGCTGTAGTAATGGCTAGGTCGCTGAATCGACGAGGCCTACCTCGCTTATTCTGTTTCCAGTTAGTTGTTTTATAACGAGGTTTCGGCATAAGGCTACGAAGGTTAGCTGACTTAGCCGATCAGATCGTAACTTCCTGATTTAGTTCCATCGAATTACGCAACAAAGCCAGTTGAAACAACTGCGTAAAGAAGTAAAGCAGCTCCGTATGGAGAAAGAAAAATGATCATTTTGGAGATTTAAGGGCAGGATTGTAGTGGTCAAGTAAAATTGGCCACGGTTTTATAAGTTTGCCAGTAGAGTCGTTCCGACTCATTTGGTGTAAGACCGCCATTGTACTGATGCGGCCTGATTTGACTGTAATATCTAATGATGTAGCCAACAATGCTGCTCCAGGCCTCTGTTAAGCTCCGATAGCCACTGGCTGGCACCCATTCTGTTTTTAGGCTTCTGAAGAAGCGCTCCATCGGGCTGTTATCCCAACAGTTTCCTCTACGCGACAGGCTTTGCTTAATCTGATAACGCCATAAAGTCTGACGGAATTTCCGGCTAGTGTAATGCGTACCCTGGTCGCTATGGAACAGCACTCCTTGAGGCTTGCCACGACTTTCATAAGCCATTTTTAGTGCTTTGCTTGTCAACTGGCTATCAGGCGAAAAAGACATAGCCCAACCAATGGGTTTACGGGCAAATAAGTCCAGTACAACGGCTAGATAGGCCCAACGGTTTCCTGTCCAGACATACGTCACATCTCCAACCCACACTTGATTTGGAGCCGTAACGGCGAACTGTCGCTCAAGGTGATTCGGGATTTCCACATGCTCGAGCGACTGTTTCTTATATTTGTGTTTCGGAAGCTGGCGACTAACTAATCCAAGCTTTTTCATTATCTTGGTCGCTCGATTATCGAGAATTTTTCAGGGAGTCCGACATCAACAGAGCTGTAGCCTTTTTTATGATTTCGTTATGCTCTTCAAGCTCTGCGATCCGTTTTTTTAGCTCTCGGATTTCAATCTGTTCAGGCGTCAGCGGTGAGGCCTTTGGTGTAATGCCTTTTCGCTCTTGTTTAAGCTGCCTTACCCACTTATCCATGGCCGACCTGCTCACATTCATGGCCTTGGCTGCTTCATCAACGGAGTACCCTTGGTCAACAACCAGTTGCGCAGCTTCAAGTTTGAATTCTGGGCTGAAAGTTCTTCTCGTACGTTTTGTCATAGTTTCACCTGTTGTGTACGAGGTGCATCTTAACACCTCTAATCAGGTGGCCAAATTCACTATGCCACTACAGATCGAGGTGAAATGGAAGTCCATCACAAGCTCTTAACATGGAGCTGTTGCAAAAAATGTAGTTAAAACTCAGAATTCTTCCTTTCTCATCTAATCCAGTGACTCAATGACCAATCCCGAATTCAAATGGAAACATTTTGCCCCCGAAATCATCTTATGGTGCTTGCGCTGGGTATGGTTCAACGCCAATGAGCTACGCTAACCTCAGTGACATGTTGCAGGAGCGAGGAATTTCGGTTAACCGCTCTACCATTTATCGTTGGTTCATTGAGTATCCTCCAGCACTACGTAAGAAATTACGCCGTCATCAATTCATCCGAGCTGACTCTTCGTGGCAGCTCGATGAAACCTATGTAAAGGTGAAAGGAAAATGGCATTATCTGTACCGAGCTATCAACAAGCAAGGTGAGACACTGGACTTCTATTTCTCCCACAAACGCAATAAAGACGCGGCTTATGAGTTCCTGAAGCGGTGTCTGCTTCACTATCCAAAAGAGTTATAGCCTCAAACATTAAACACGGACAAGCATTCCTCCTATGCCAATGCGATTACTCATCTGAAGAGAGAAGGACGACTTCGAGTAGATGTCGCGCGACGGCAAATGAAGTATCTCAATAATGGTATTGAATCTGGTCACGCTCCTATCAAGAAGCTCGTAGTAGGCACAGGCGGTTTTAAAATTCGAAAGCGAGCTTGGTTAACCATTCAAGGATTTGAATCACTACGAACGTTGAACAAAGGGCAGCTTGATTTCTGGTTACGTACCGAGGAAAGTAAAACTCTGGTGCGGGAGAGAACCGCCTTTATGAATCGTTTGTTCAATGTTGAGGTGGTTGACCAATTTCTTTCGCAAAGAAGGCCGACGCTTTTTTTAAGATTTCTTTCTCCATACAGAGCTTCTTTACGCAGTTGTTTCAACTCTTCATATTCCTCGTCTGATAGCTCCTTAGACTCAAGCTGAACTTCTAATTTAGCCTTCCATTTGTGTATCTGGTTTGGTCATAAGTACATTTACCTTGATGAATGGATTTGTACTTCAGTAAACTCGCATAAAAACTCTAAGTTGAGCTAACCTTCCGTAAGTTCACGAAAGAATGGAGTTTTCAATGTGCTTTATTTATGCCGTGATCTCTTCTCAGTGAACGTTAATAAAATTACCCATGTTAACGAGGCCAATGCCAAGCGGGTTGTTCTAGCAATCCTTGCCCCCGAATCAACGTTTCACCTAGTCTTTTATCCAAACTTATTGAATGACACTCTTCACCTTGTTCCAAGGTGGCAACTAGCTTTGTTGCGTGTGAGACAACCCAGAGTTGAGTATGTTTTGATGCTTTGATAATTAGCCGACCTAAAGCTGGCAGTAAATCAGGATGTAGACTGGTTTCGGGTTCATTCAAGACAATCATAGAAGGGGGTCTAGGCGTTAATAATACCGCAACAGACAGCAGATACCGAAGCGTCCCTTCTGAAAGCTCACTTAAATGCAATGGTCTTAACAAACCTTGTTGGTGAAATTCTAATACGAAGCGACCATCATGAGCCGTAGACACCGTAATTCTTGCCCCCGGAAACGCATCATTAATAGCTTCGTCTAGTCCCTCTCGATCTCCCACCTCAATGATAGTTTGTAAAGCCGCGACCAACCCATGACCTTGATGATCAAGCACTGGTGTAAACGTGCCGATTTGTGGCTGTCGAATTGGTGAGTCCATATCCGTACGAAATTGATCATAAAACCGCCAACTTCTTATCATGTCACGAAGATGAAAAACCTCTGGCATCACTAAAGGATCCGCCAGTTCCGTGAGAATACTATCAAACTGACTCAGTTGATCGGTATACACACGCCAACGTCGCCCTTCTCTTACTTTGACCACGGCTCCTTGACGCTCCACTAAACAAGATGCAGAGCGATAAGCTGGACCCGCCCAGATAAATTCACGTTTAATGATAGGGTCAAGGTTAAACATCGTCAGTCCTGGCGAAGGTAGCCCCAAAGAGATGCAGTACCCAAACCTCTCTCCTGCAAACCCAAATTCTAAACGTACAGGCCGGGTCCTGCTCCCTCCTTGCACAGGCTCTTGCCCAGATAACATAGACTTTGAAAAGGTTTCAGGTCCTGCCCATAATGTGGAAGCAATCCCCCCTTCTTTAGCTAATGCCGATACGAGATGGCCGTTTGCGGCATCAGATAATAACCGAAGAGAGCGATATAAATTCGACTTACCACTACCATTTGGCCCAGTGACCACGGTCAAATTGGATAACGGCGTGATGATCTTTTTTAGAGAACGATAATTACTCACGGCAAACGTTGATATCATATGACCTCGATGATGACTCTGAACAAAAAGTGATGATGGTTAATGTATACGCAGTCATCATTCATACCGATGAATCTCTTAACTGGGTACACGATACTATGAACACTAGCTTAACTGCTTTTTTGCTCAGCGCACTCACTTCTCGGTGATAGAGACAACATCAAGACACGGTCTATCAATGTTTGTTGTTTCATTTCACCTAGACACATCCAATGCCGTTGCACTAATGCTCCTTCTAGACGAAAGAGCAAACGCTCCGACACATCCAGTGTTAAGCGGTCACGGATCCATACATACGCTTGAGCGGCTCCAACTTCTCTCAATTCCTCTACGCTCGTTATCCCTATCCGCTTTAACAACACTTCTGTAGACTGACGCATATTGGGGAGATCTTCCAGGTTTGTTTGGACGTTCCTTTTTTTCCAAACGAGACTGAATGCCAAATTTGGCAAAAGCAACGACTTGCGTTATCAACGAATGTAAACGCTCTGGGCAATAAAGGTACTCTTCCGGCAACGCATAGTAGTTTGTCACGATAGTCTGATTATTGCGACACACGTAAGGCAGCCACCCTGCCTGTTTGCATTGTTGTATCAGAGCACCATTCGCCTTTACATAGAACAGTCCGTCGAAATCAATCCCAAACATTGCCCCATCAATAAAATAACCCACGCCAGAAAACATAGGTTGGGTTGTGATTGTCCCTGAAAGCTGGACACGTTGAATCACGCTCATGCCATCCATAAGTACTCTGCCTTTTTCGTATACCGCTAGAAAAACGAAAGCATAGAGACCAATACGCTCAGAAGTCAACCTACATAAGGTATGAAGAGTGTCAGGATCACATAAACCGACACACTATCAGCAACATAACCAAAAGGAACTAAATCACCACTTTCAACGACATAACCACCACATCGGTAAACAGTACCACTTCCGCTCCAAGGTGGTCATAATGGAAACTTATAGCCGGTGCTATAAAAGGCGTCACACCTCCCACTTGGAGTGAGTTTTCTTCCTTTGTATATCCAGTCAGCCCCCCTATTCGAACGCCATAGTTCATATACTGATTGAATCGCCATTGTGGATACCAATCTGCCCCATACGCTCGATGCTCAAAACTGTTCACCAAGGTGAACGCTTCAACCTGTTTGTATCGCAGTCCCGTGATCGTATTGTCTTGATTACGGTCATTACTGGTTAAGTGCTCCGTCCAACCAGCGAACGTAACATCCATTGAATTCACTTTATCTCCAACCGCCAAGGCAGCAGGCGACATCACCAACATGAAAAGCAAGAGCCAGTGTTTGACGTTACGGTTGATTATCATCAGCTTTTTGACCCTCTTTCTCTTCATTCCTCCTATCAGGAAACTCTACTATCGCCGATTCTTGGGTTTGCTTAGGCGACATTTTTACCCAGTGCTCAGCACGTTTAAGTAACGAGTCCATCATATACTCTTCTTTGTTGTGCACTTGTACAGTAACGCCAATATTTTGACTTATTCGTTTGAGTTGTTTTGCATCCATCGCGACTTCAACACCCTCTTTTACAATTCATCTAACCATTCTTCAGGAAGTTTTAGCTCAAAGATCAATATCTTGTCTTCAACGTTTACACTGAATACTTGTAACCAAAAGCCGTTACACAGAATTATTTACAGGGTCACCGAAATACGCATTCTTCCTATGGCCTAGCTGGACTTCTGTATCGAGTCATGGTGGTTACCTGTTCGTTAATGATATTGAACAGGTAGGCTATCTATCTTTCTCGTTTCATTGAATGAGTGGATTTGTTGACGCTTACCATTAAAATCGACAGTAAAGATTGTGATATATTGATTTAAAAGAGAAAAGGTTGGGATTCCTGAGTTAAGCCAAAATCGTCCGGGTTAAATCGGAATGGGTGGCCGGTTTTCTCCGGCGCATGCACCCAGCAACGTTACTAAGCCGTTTGATGCCAGCACTTAGCCACGGCTTTCCAGAAGCCAAGCTTGCCATCTCCGATAGCAAGCTTCGGTGCTAGCTGTAATCCTTGAGCTCTTAATTGTTCAACCAACTCGGTCCAATATAACGCGTCAACTTGCTTCGGATTCTCGATGACCATCCAAAACACCAAGGACCTCTTTGCGTCCAGTATCATCGACACCAATGATGACGAGTAAGCAGAGCTTATCGTCCTTCCTGACGTGACAGTAAACACCGTCAGCCCAGACATAGACGTAGCGACGCTTACCGAGGTCTCGTTTGCGCCACTGCTCGTATTCTTTATGCCATCGTTCCTTGAGGCGACAGATGCTGTTGGCTGAGAGTTCTTTTGCATCCTTACCGAGCAACGATTCAAGAGCGGGTAGCATATCGCCCGTAGAAATCCCTTTGAGATAGAGCACTGGGAGCAGTGTTGCTACGTTTTTAGTTCGCTTGAGGTATGGTGGTATCAAGTTGCTATTAAATTTTAACGCCATTACCTGAGCGATCTCGTACCTTATACCAATTAAAGTAAAA
>NZ_JBFRST010000090.1:0-13327 GCF_041473705.1 Vibrio sp. 10N.222.55.B11 | reverse complement strand
TTTAACTGATCGGCATTACCATACGTTGGGGCTTTTTGTTGCTTGCTCTACGGATTAAGTTGGGTCGAAGAGCTATTCTGATGGCAAATTCTGTTTCAATTCCAGAAGCATTCGGTAGGCACTTTCTCCTGACATCTCATACGGGTTGAACTGGTCTGATGTTGAAAACTGTAAATTAACCAGTTCAGTTAGGCTAGATTGTGGAATATCACCCATAGACCAATCACCAAACTGCCTACAATCGATCTCTTTGAAATATAAAATCATGACGTTTTTGTGTCGCGTGTCATTCAAGATATGATTGTAAGTATGGTTCACTGCGGTTCTCGAACCTTCAATACATTGCAGGAAATACTTGTCATTGTGGCTTAGAAGGCCTGTTAAATGGCTTTGCTTATTGCGGTCGTGTGAAATCTGAAGAATGTCGTTCAAAGCCTGAGAATCGCAACTTTCACAGAGCGTACTGACATAAATTAACCGAGTTAGGAACATAGGCATCATTTCGAATTTTTGTTCAAAGGGTATTAATAAATATAAGCCAAGCTGATGGAATTGCGAGTTATTGATTTAATTGTCACTCGGTGGCTTTTGGAAGAGAAGAGGGTGGGGATGAAGTAGAAAAGGGCAGGTTGCAAGATACGCTAAAATGACTCGAATGTTGGCCATTCAATTATTTTAGCGACCTGCTTGTGAGCTCGTTAGTTGTTTAGAGTTGAAATCGATTCAACGTTAGAAGAGGAATCAAATCGAACGTTGACCAACACATTTTCACGTTCGAAAGTCACATCATCAAAGTCAGTCGTTGCGATCTTAAATCCATTTCTTGCGAATAAACTCGTCACCGTTGTTCGTTGTTTCTGTTCCATACCGCATGTCAGTAGTTCGTTCATCGTGATCTTCATTAGGTAACCGTGTGCATATTGTAAGCGTGCAGACTCTACATTATGATATCAATTGCTTAATCGATAAGCTATATTGATATGTTCAATTGAGTGATTCAGGTATTTAAAAGCCGGATGGATAGTGGGCAAGGGAGTTATGCGACCTATGACAAGTGGAGCGTTATGTGACCACTGTTCAGCATTCCTTGAACACGAAGTTTGTCGCAAAAATCGCGTTGAAATAAGTGGTTACAAAGCAGGAGGAATTATGCCCGCCGTTTGGTATGTTTGGTCGGTTATTGGAAATATTATCGGCCTATATCTCACTTAACTAAAGTACATCGATTTACGATGAGTAGACTCCTCAATAAGCCTTCTTTTTATTTGAATTTTATATGCTAAGTGGCGTTATTATAATTGTTATTAATTGCATAGGCTTGATTTTAATATTGGTTTGATTTATAAAACAAGCATTCGTTCATTAACTTCATGATTATATTAGTTTTTACTAACCTTTAAATAACATGGAGAAAGGCGATGAATAAGAACCAAACACGCAACAGGTTAGCGAATTTAGTGCGACTTCGTAGGTCATACAAAGCATCAGACTTTCTGGTGGGTTCTGATGAACTCCGAGTTAAAAAAGATGTGTATAGCTTACGTAAAATCAAACAGTTAGAAATTCGTCAATTGGGTCTTAAAGAAAACGCAATCAATATCGTTTCGTTGGCTTTAGTCCTCTCGGCGGCGACTTGGGCATTTGTTCCTCAGTTCGGTTTACCAATGCTTGCACTGACCTTTATTTTGGCGTTTGTTACATGGCGACGATATGAGTTGCGTGCAGAGTTTAAAGGGGCCGATGAAACTGGCGACCATTGGGTTTCCGTGGCGCGCGGTTGTACTCGAGAAGAGTTCAAAGTATTGAAAAACGTTGAATTGGCTTTACGCGATCAGCTGTCTTAGTGGCTAGATCTGTTAAGGTTAAGGTCTTATAAGCGTTAAGCTCCCATAATCAACAAGGCTCGTCATTGTATGGCGAGCTTTTTATTTTCTGAAAAACACAGGTAGTGCAGGTTACTTTGAGAGGCCAATGCTTATATGTGTAATGGGGGTTGATATGAATCTTAAGTCACGGCGTTTTTGATGCTCTTTGTGGTTTTGAATATAGGGAGAGGGTGGAAATGAATACACGAGTCAGTGAGAGTTCTTTTAAAAGGCTCATCCAGTTAGTTGGTTGTGTTTTGATTATAGTGTTGAGCAATAGTCGACTCTCCAATGCTCAAAGCATCGAGTTTCCTACTTGTGTACAGAGCGAGGTTTTGAATACAGAAATCCACCTTTATGTTGATGAATCGGTGTTAGATGAATATTCCAAAGCATTTATAGCCTCTAAAATAGCGACATGGGAAAGCTATTCGAATCTGGTGTTAAAAAACTCCTGCGTCCCTATGACGAGAAAAGTCACTAAGGTGACTTATACGTCTGAAATCGACAGCCTTTGGTTTCAAGATTTGGGCGCAGCAGAGAGGTTATTAAAACTCTCGATGGAAGAACTGATTCCAGAAACAACAGAAGACGGCGTCCCCATTTTTACTGGGATAGTATTTTCTAATTATAATTTTAGCTTTGAGTCTGATTATTGTGGTATGTCTTCTTCGGTATCCTACTTTTTTTCTTTAGCGATAAACTGCCCTGATTACTTAATGGAGCATGAAATTGGCCATTTAAGTGGTGCTAATCATGACTATAAAACGTTATTGAAAGATTTTGATAGTATAGAAAGTTACATTTCTGGAACGTATCCAAGAGCTCCTCAATATTCCTTCGGTACAATTTGTGCTGACAGAGGCACAGTGATGTCTTATGAGCGAGATGTTATACCTGCATATTCCAGCCCGGACATCAGAGTAGATGGCACAAAGTGCGGGGATAGCAAATACCACAATAATGCGAGAGTGCTTAGAGAGTTCGCACAAGCTTATTTAACCCCATGATTGCCTAGCTGCTAGATTGGTAGTCATCCGATTTAGTTACTTTATTATTAATGGTTATTATGAGATTAATGACTGCTGTGGTCGCGACTAATCCCTCTAGAACTTAGACCAAGAACCATACCTAAGCACCAAACCAAGGAGAGAAAATGCAGGTAAGTATTAGGCCCGCCATGCCAAGCGAATTGGCAGCCATTTATTCCTTGGTTATCTCAAACGATGAGTGGACGAAGTTTAACGGCCCTTATTTTCCATACTCACCGCCATCACTAGAAGAGTTTGAAAGCCGTTCGTTTCAACGGTTACTCAATGGATCCGACTTACAGTTGGTGGTTGTAGACGATGTGCCTGTAGGAACCGTCAGTTGTTATTGGGAGTGTGAAGAGACACGTTGGCTTGAAGTCGGAGTAGTCATTTATAACTCCGACTATTGGGGGAAGGGTATTGCTGCGTTAGCTCTTCCTCTTTGGGTATCTTACCTATTCGAAAACAAGCAGATAGAGCGTGTCGGTTTAACCACTTGGTCGGGTAATCCGCGGATGATGTCACTAGCCCTCAAATTAGGCTTCCAGCAAGAAGCTAGGCTAAGAAAAGTGCGTTATTACCAAGGCGAGTATTATGACTCGATTAAGTATGGTCTATTGCGTTCTGAGTGGCTGGAAAGCAAATAGCCATAATTTGAGTTAGCTTGTTGTTTTATTGAACTTTATAAGTCGTGTAGTTCAAAGTGGTCACTTGTGATCTTTAAATCTAAGACGGGCGTATTTCTTCCAGTTTATAAAGGAAGAGTATGCATGATGCTATCTAAAGAGAATGAATCAAGAATTATCGAAATGGCGTGGGAAGACCGAACGCCATTTGAGGCAATAGAGCACCAATTTGGTTTAAATGAATCGCAAGTGATTCGTTTTATGCGTAGCCATCTCAAGCTTGGCAGTTTTAAGCTGTGGCGTTCACGTGTTTCTGGGCGCTCGACCAAGCATGTAAAACTGCGCAGTTCGGACGTTTCGAGAGGTTATTGTCCGACTCAGTACAAGCATCGTTAAAAGAGGGGATGCCCAGCCAGTATCCCAAATCAACACACAGATATTGGAAATGAAAGGAATGAAACAATTTTGCGCTCTACTTTTGGTGCTGCTTAGCTTCGGCATCAGTCATGTTCAAGCGAATGATACGCGACTTAAGCAAGCTTACGAAAATCACCAAAGCGACGTTCAGGTGCGCGGATCGGGTACGGTGTATCGAGTACTTCCTGATGATAATAAAGGCTCTCGACATCAGAAATTCATTTTGCGACTCGATAGCGGACAAACCTTGTTAGTCGCACATAATATTGACTTAGCGCCTCGTGTTCAGGGGTTGGCAAAGGGCGATCGAGTTGAATTTTATGGTGAATATGAATGGAACAAGAAAGGTGGCGTAATGCACTGGACGCACAAAGACCCTCGTAATCATCACACTCATGGTTGGCTGAAGCATAACGGGAAAGTATACGAGTAAACACCTCCGAGACTTTTCCCTTCATGGCTATAAAACAAAAAGGAACTTTGATGTTTAAGCTGGAAACTGACAGGTTGATTCTTCGAGATATGAGTCTCGAAGACGAGTGTACCTTTGTTGCGATGTCTCAAGATGCAAAGTATCAGCGTTTCTATGATGAAAGTGATTGTGAACCTAACAAATATCGAAAGTTAACCCAGTTGTTTGTTGCACAGGCTTTGGAAGTCCCACGCCAGTCTTTTCAACTAGCGGTTGAAAGCAAAGACTCGGGGAAGTTTATTGGAACCGTTTGTTTGCGCCTTGAGGGTGATCGACAAGCTTCGATGGGCTGTGCTTTCTCAAGGGAACCTCAGGGAAAAGGGCTTTCTATAGAAGCATCTGAAGCCCTCGCTAATTTTGGTTTCTCAGAGTTAGGCATACACCGTATCTACGCCGAAACCATCAGCAAGAACTTGGCAGTCATCAAATTGTGTAAGTCACTGGGAATGAAACAAGAAGCGTGTTTTAAAGATCATCGATTCTTCAAAGGTCAATGGTGGGATACAGTTGTGTTGGCGGTTGTTCGATCTGATTGGGGAAGGCTTAGTGATGGAAAGTGAAAGGCTCAAATTAACCCCTCCATCATTAAAATACAGCGAAGAGATGTTTGAGGTGATAAATGAGTGCAAGGCCGAGTTTTCCCCATTCTTACCTTGGGTTTCTGATTCTCTAACTAAAGAGCAGCTAGAACTTAACATTCAAGATGCTACCAATAATTTCGCCAACTTTACTGGCGAGTTCTGGTTCAATATTATTGAAAAGCAAACAGGGGCATTTATCGGGGCTATTGGCTTTATGATCAGAGACGATACTGTCCCTTACTTTGAAATCGGCTACTGGTTGCAAACATCAAAAACGGGTTTAGGCTACGTGAGTGAAGCCGTCCGAATTATCGAAGAGTATGCATTCACTCAAAAAGGTGCGAAAAGAGTCGAAATTAGGATGGCAGGCTCGAATCTTAAAAGTCAGGCCGTGGCCAAACGATGTGGCTATCAACTTGAAGATCGCTTAGCCAATGATCGACGTTTGCCATCAGGAGATATGGACAGCACGCTCGTTTACGCCAAAATAAGCTAGTCTTAAATGTGTGGCACTTTTATTGAGAGAAACCGTAAATTCCCAAGTACTCTGAAAGACCAACATTTAGCGCTTAGTTATCTGGCTCATCGTCTACAGTGACGTCACCATTCATTGAGTTGTAGTCAATGGAAATTCCCGGTACGACTCGATAATGATAGATACACTGATCCGTCTGTATATATTCAGCAATGTAGTCGGTTTCTTCTGGTGAATTGAAACTTGAAATACTAGGTGGATCGAGGAGCAGTGCGCCCCATACCGAAATGCAATCTTCAGCGTTATCTAATCTTGGAGATTCTTCAGGTAAGTGCCATTGCTGGGCTGGATATCCCCATTCATTGAAGTCAAGCTGGCCGGTCGCGGAGTCATCATAGATAGGGACGTTTGTGGAAGCACCGCCACCGTTTGAGGTTAAATTTTTTGAATAGGCAAGATCGACACCTGTTTTAAAAGAGGCTCCAGTGCCTTTTACAACTGCAATATGAGAATCAGTACTTACGTTGAGGAACCTTGGAGCAGCAGTTACGGCGAGTATTCCAAGGATCACAATAACGACAACAAGCTCAATAAGTGTAAAACCGTTCTTTTTCATTTAGCACCTCTTTTAAAGGCAGCTAGTATGCATTATAAGTTACTCTTACCAAAGGGAATATCCTTATTTTAGTGGTAATTTAAATGCTCAATAATGAATGTTGTGATTAAGGTAACTTATATTTTATAAATTTCATGCGTATGGTTTAAGTGCTGTGTATCTCACTTTGATATTAATTTTAGTTCTATGAAGGTTTGGCAATTAATGAATTTCGTAGAAACGGTAAAGCTTCATCTTTCAGGCGTTGGTTATCCAGAGGCTAGTGTTAAAACAGGGCAGGTTCGATCTATATCGGCGCTCGTTTTTAAAACCATCAAAAACAAAGATATCTCTAATGTTTTGTCCCTGTGTACTCAATTGCTTGAAGAAAGGGATTGGGCGTTAGGTGTTATTGCTTACGACTGGGCTTTTAGAGTAAGAAAACAATATTCGAAAGAAACGTTTCCAATCTTTGAGCATTGGTTAATGGAGTATGTCATTGACTGGAATGATTGTGATGACTTCTGCACTCATGCGTTTGGTGAGTTACTGTCTCAATACAATGAGTTGTTCGAACTCATAACCAAATGGGTCGAGCATTCGAATTTTGCTGTACGTAGAGCTGCTGCTGTCATCTTAATTTATCCGATCAATCAGAATCGATACTCAGCGTTGGCTCCGCTTTGTGTGGCAGATCTATTGCTAGAAGATGGACATGACCTCGTGCAGAAAGGATATGGTTGGATGCTTAAAGTCCTCAGTAAAAAGGAACCTCAACAGGTTATTGGTTATTTAAACGCTAAGCATGCCGCAATACCAAGAGTTGCTTTTCGCTACGCGATTGAAAAGCTGGACGATAAAACTAAGCGAGAGTTAATGTTACTTTAACCACTGGCACTCCTCAAATCATTATCAGAATCCGGTGTGATTAATTATAACGATTAAAATAGGAACCCAAGGTGCAAGAGCAAACGAGAGGACTCGATCGAGAAGGGTTCATTCAAAATCTTTATTCGCCAAAGAACATTGCGCCTGAATTTCAAGAAGTGGTGTCAGCAGTCGTTGATTCGTTGCTAAGAGAACTTCCAAGTCAAGTTGATGGTATCTACTTGTATGGAAGCGTGCCTAGAGGAACGGCCATTGTTGGTCGCTCTGATTTGGATGTTTCTATCGTACTCGCTACGCCTGTTGGTCAGAGAGAAAAGGAAGTATTTAACCTACTTTCCGGCACCATACCCCAAACCTATCCGCAAGTGACCAAGCTTGATATCGATCCTGGCTTCCTGCGGGATGTTCTGCAACCCACGGAAAATGGTGACTTGTCTACTTTTCTTGAGCAAATGCCCTCGAGTTTCAAAACAATGACTGATGCGGATGTCGCTAAGGTGATTGGAAAGAAGTTGGTTCGAGTTGCGTATTACTTTGTGGCTGAGCAAGACGGCAGCTGGTACACCAACCTGAGCCAGTGTGCTGCAGTCGCCAAGTGCTATTACTCCAATCAAAGCGACGATATTGAGCTAGCTCATCAATACGCTCTCGGAAATTTGATATCTAAAACAGAAGCTTTTGAATTGTATGAAAGGCTGAGTAAAAAGCTTGTTGTAAATTAAGCATTAACACAAGCTAGAACAACAAACTTAACTACCTTTGTAACGGCTTTAGGAAAATTAGATGGATGTCCACGAGTGTGTTTCTTTTATCATGCTGAAGGAATCGCAGGTATTACTAGAAAAGCGTAGTGAGTCTAGGGAGACCGATCCCGGTTTAATCACTATACCTGGCGGCCATATTGAACACGGTGAAAACCAGGTTCAGGCGCTGTTTCGTGAACTTGATGAAGAGCTTAATGTTGTTCCGATTGATTACCAATACTTGTGTTCGCTTTACCATCCTACGAAGGAACTTCAGTTGATTCATTATTTTATCGTGAGTGACTGGAAAGGAGATATCACCGCTCAAGAGACTGATGATGTTAAGTGGTATTCACTAGATTCAGCTCCTGTTGGTATAGCAGCCGATGGTATTGCTTTGAAAGAAGTAGAGCGCGTGGGTAGGTATCTTTAGTTTGGATTCGATAAGATGTTTTGGACGTTTTTTGAGGGCTCAAAAACGGTGAAACCCCGATGTTGGTAGTAATCTTAGCTGTATGATATTGATTTATATGAATTTCATGTATTTAGAGCTGGTGGTTAAGCTCTAATTGGCCTAAAAAACGGTTAAAAAGGCCAATGAAATAGTCAAATAAAATCAATGGATTAGCAACTTGGTACTACTGTATTAGTCCACCCTAAAGTGGGCTTGAAATCGATTCGTTGAATTGTTTTACGCTTCGGGAATCCTTTTCGTTAATTGCTGCGCAAATAGAATATCACTGAAAAAATCGTGCATAGTTTTTCTACCAGTAGATGAAAAATCTTAATTTTCATGTAGTGAGAAAGGTAAGGAGAACGACATGGCGACGCGTAAAATCAGACCTAGACAATTTATTGATGAGTTTTACCCTGATTCAGGGATATGCAATACCACCATCATAAACTGGATTAAACACGGCAAGCTTGAGGGTACTAGAACGCCAACGGGCCGATATTTAGTCTGTGTTGACGACGAGATAGGGAACCCTGCAGACAGGGTGAGTGAACTTCTAAGATTCTTGGAGTCATAAATGGTTGGTAGAGCTAGAAGCAAAGAAACGGCTCATTACCCTCCATTCTTGGTGAAAATGAGCCATAGGGGTCAATCTCGATTTCGGTTTACAACCGTAGATGGTGTGAAGAAGCTATTTCCTATCGGGACTGTAGAGCAAGAAGCGATACAAGCTGCGCATGTTTACAACTTGCAATATCGTCCTGAGCTAGGAAGCGCGTTTTCCCTTTCTGAGATGACCCCATTTCGCAAAGCTGTCTCTAAAGGTCGCAAGGATAAATTCAATAGGCCTTTAAAAGAGTGGCTTCCATTAGTGTTGTCTCGTGTGAAGAAAGAGGAACGGCTTTCCAAAGACGTTTATCGAAATTTGGAGAGGGACTGTTACCGCCTTGATGAGTTCATGGGGCGGTTGCCAACCAAATCGATCAAGTTACAGCACATCAATGAGTTCCTTTCTAAATACTATTCAGAGTTAAGTAATCGTCAGCTCAACAATAAGATCAGTAACCTTAAAAAGGTATTTTCCTACCTTGCTGATGAAAGCGCTATAGAGAGTAATTTTGTTCTCAATAAAAAACAGCGTCGATTGACCAGAGAAGATTACACCAAAGCTCGCCACGACCTAGATATCGAAAACTACCAAAAGGTCTACGATGCAGCGCCACTGTTTCTTAAGGTCGCAATGAGCTTAACACTTGAGACGACTCATGCTGTGAGAGAGATCTATAGGCTTCGTTATCGGATATACAAACCACGTGAAGGCGTTTGTGGGATTCTTTGGAACCCTGACAAAGAGGTGGAGTATGTTGACGGGCATGCTGTGTATGGAATGCTTTATGTTCACCGAGAGAAGGTGAAAAAGTCCGATGCTTCCACTGTGGCCATTCCTGTCACTCAGACGATTAAAGACATTGTCGACCTTTCTAAAACATCGAGATTGATTTGTCCTTATATCGTTCACCGTAAACCCAAACAGCAGCAACGTGGCATTTCAAAAGAGACGGACCATCTTTACCAAGTACATCACCATAATATAAGCAAAGAGTTCAGTAAGGTTCGAGACTCATTAGGGCTTTATAGTCACCTAAAGAAATCGCTAAGGCCGACCTATCATGAAATTCGAGGACTAGCTGCTCGAATGATTGAACAGCAAGGGCAGAGTGCTACCGAGCGAATGGCACATGCGAACGCTAAAACGACAAAAATCTATACAGGCACAAGTGACATTATTTGGCACCAAGTACCACCTGTTGAGGTTATGCCTAAAGGTGGCCAGAAGTGATTTGTGTTAGTTGTTTAGTTATGGAGGAATTCGGAATCCGAATTTGAATTCGCATCGCTTTAAATTGCGTTGTAATTCGGATTCCGAATAATTGGGTTATGGAAATACGACTTGAGTTCCTTCACCACAAGAGCATGCAACTGAGTACGTGTTCTTTTTCTTACTGACTTTAGCTGAATTAGATTGGCAAGAATGGCAACTAATACGCATTGCAGTATTCACCTTACATTGTGGGCAGTAGACGTAATAGCCATACTTTCCATACCTCGGCTCAGTCTGCGGGCTTTGACACTTCTTACAATTAAAACCATGCCTTATTTGTGGAACTATAGCTTCTTCAACTGTTTCTTGAGCTGGAAGCAAGTCTACCTTTTCAGTTTTGCTCAATTCTGCGATATGTACTTTGGGAGCCGGAGAGGACGTAGGCACATGTTGTTCGTTTAGAAAGTGAACTAGGCGGTACAGTTCATCACGATTAAACGTAGGATTCGGATTTAGTATTGAACCTACGCGGTGCTTTTTGATGAGACTCTTAGTGCAGCTACCAATAGATTCGGCTTTAATGAGCTTCTTCGATATATCCTTAGGGATAGAAGTTCGATCGATTAGAGCGTCATTTGATGCGGCACAGAGTTGATCCCAACAGCGACCACCAAAGTACGCTTGTACAAACGCAATTCGGTCTAATAACGACTTAGCGTTGTCATTTAAAAGTGCTTTCAATAGTTTGGTTTGCAACTTAGCTTGCTCGATAGGCGAGGGCATTCCTGTCCAATTCCCTCTTACGGTTCGGCTCCATTCGAGTTGATTGTTGACCTTAACCTCACCACGAATCGATTTCGACTCAATAATGATAAATCCTTTGTTATAAAGGACTAAGTGATCGATCTGAGCAGTTTCATTTTTAAACTGTATGCGTAGGTCATTGATAATGAAAACGTCATTTGCATCTCCAAACTCTCTGCGTAAGTAAAACGCGACATCTTGCTCTACTTTTGCGCCAGCTTTCTGTTGAAGACTGTTGTTGATTTTTGAATCTCTATCCTTAGTAATCATTCTTTATTCCTGCTTTTTTATAAAAGCAATTTACCATGCAGTCTTGTTCATATTGATGGTGTGTATGTTTTTGAGACATATGTTCTTTTTCGAACACTGTTATTGATGAAAATTGTGAAATATCTCTTTTCGAAAGCTCGAAGTAGAGAGTGGGAAACCTGCAAGCCGCTGTTTAATAATGTGTTTGTTAGATGTCTAGTTATTTAATGTGGTGCGGCGTTGTAAGCGCCATGAAAGTTGTAAATAGATAATGGTGGCGCAACAATAAGAGGTGATACGCAGCCATTGCTGCAGAGAAGAACATACACATAAATTGTTATTGAGCTTTTGGAGTGACTAGAGGCCTCAGCCCTAAGAGCAGGTGATAGTGCCCTGTTTCGTGATTATGAAGTCATTTCAGAATTCGGAATCCGAATTTCATTTATCGTTATTTTACGAATATTCTTGATAATGGGCTAACAACACCATTGGCGCCTCTATCAATGATGTGAGTATAGATTTGCGTTGTCTTCAAATCGGTGTGCCCAAGTTGTTCTTGAACTGTTCTGATATCCGCTCCGCTTTGAAGAAGGTGCGTAGCGAATGAGTGCCTTAAAGTATGACACGAGATGTTTTTCTCAATGTTGGCTTTTTGGCCTGCTACCTTAATGTGTTTTTGAAGCGCTGTTGGGTGAATATGGTGTCTACGTAGCTCGCCTGTTTGTAAATCTGGCGACAAACGACTAGAGGGAAAGAGGAATTGCCAATTTAGGCTCCTTTCTGCGCTCGGGTATTTTCTAGCGAGAGCTTCAGGTATGTATACACCAGAGAAAACTGTGTCATTCATGTCTTGATGATAGTAACTCTCGGATCTCTGTTGCTGTTGTTTGATAGCGGGGAAAAGCTCTGGAGCTATTGTCACTATGCGGTTTTTACCTCCTTTCCCTTGCCATACACGTACAGATTTATATGCATAATCGATATCTTGTACACGTAAGCGTAGACACTCCATTAAACGCAACCCTGATCCATACATTAATTGATAAGGTAATTTGTAGTTAGGTGAACAGTGATTGAATAGCCTTCCAATCTCTTCTGGAGTCATGACTGTTGGCAATTTTCTTGATTTATCTGAGCGCCGAAACTGCATATCAAGTTCTATGGGTTCTTGAATAATTTCTTTGTATAAAAAGACTAACGCATTGAGAGCCAGACTTTGCGTTTTCCTCGCTGACTTTTTGTTAACAACCAGATGCGTTAGGAAATCCTCTACATGTCTAGAAGTTAAGCTCTTTGGGTGCTTTTTATCATGATAAAGAATGTATTGGTGAATCCAATAAATGTACGCCTCCGTTGTACGAAGGGCATAGTGCCGTCCAAGCATGTATTCTTGTATATACGATAGAAATGGTGATTTTTTCATTAAACTGTAACTGGTTATCCATACATGAGTTTCAGTTTGGCACATCAATTCATGCTATATAGAAAAATTCTGTATTTTGGGATGTAGGAAAGAGGCTGTAGTGCTTAAGTTACTGTTAGTTTTCATAAAAACGGGGTATCGTTTACGTCATTAAGATACTAGACAGAATAATTCTGTATTTAAGTGCAGAATTTTTCTGTCTAATATAGCTGTTATACAAATTAGGATAGTCATGAGTGAGTTAATAATAGAAAGAGCTGAGGACGGCGGTTACATATTCAAAAAAGGGAACCGTCGATTAGATAGCAGAGTTCTCGATTGCCCTAGAGCTCGTAAGGTTAAAGAGCATGCATTGATCGCAGCAGAGTTAGTTGGGGTAATTTCGTGGCTGAATAAAATAATACCACTGCATGAACAGTTTGTTGCTAGATCAGAGGGAGGTATGTCCCCCGATTCTGAAAATATTGCAGAAGATATTCGTGCGTATTTTATTGCTGCTGTTGTCACTTACCAGAAATACTTTACAAAGTGTCATGGGGTATCAATAACGCCATTAAATCCGGAAAAGATTTATAACAAAGAACAGCTTGAGATGCATGGTCGCGTAGAGGAGCTCAGAAACAAACTGCTAGCGCATGTAGATCATAGCGACTTACTTAGTCACGAGTTACACGCAATATCAGATCCAAAAGGTGTCTATACGCCGTCAATATTGCCTACGTTTTTCCGAACAAATCACTTTGTTGAAGATGCGCTAGATGATTTTGTTCAATTAGCTACTTTTTTGATGAACTATCAAAATCAACAGTTTATTAAGGCTGGTCAAGCTCTTATGGATAAAGAGTTTGGTGGGAAGTAATTTGTATAACAAATAAGGATTAA
>NZ_JBFRST010000089.1:0-14873 GCF_041473705.1 Vibrio sp. 10N.222.55.B11 | reverse complement strand
ATTCGATAACCTCGCCTAGTACGAGGTTTTTTCGAATCTGGAAGTAATGAAAGTTTTAGGGGTGTAGCTCCAATTGGCAGAGCAGCGGATTCCAAATCCGCGTGTTGGGAGTTCGAATCTCTCCACCCCTGCCATCTTCAAAGTGCATTTTTATGCATAAAAAAGGCCACTCAATGAGTGGCCTTTTTGCTATCTGCGATTTATTTTATCGACGTTTTCTTCGACGGGGCGCTCGCTTTTTGCTGGTAGTGCCTTTTGCTTTCACAACACGTCCACCTTTGGCGAACCGATACCCCTTTTTTAGGGTGCCATTACTCTTTAATCCGGTTTTGGCCATGTTTGGTGCTCCTTCTTTTTTGACTCCAATACCGTTAGGCGTTTATCTAGCTCATGAAACAAGTTTTTAATTTGTTCCAGATTTGAGCTGTTGCGACGTAAATTTAGCCACAACAAATACAGCACACCCAACATCGAAGGCGTGAACCCCAGCTCCCGCATCAAAGTGAGGATGGCTGCTTCCATTATTTCTCCTTGCGATCATTGCGGAGAATGGATGTGGTCGAAGCAACCGCGCCCGCTGCAGCGATAAGGCCGGACACTATCCCGCCAGTGGCGATGGTATCGACCACAGCTCCAACGGTAAGCGCTCCGGTCGCGATGCCTTCCCAAGTCGATGCTTGTGTGAGGTAGTTCAAGAGTGTTTTCATTTGGCTCCCCTGTCTCTCGACGTTAAATTGTGTTTGTGTCCGTTAAACCAAAACCCCCGCCAGTCTGGCTCCTTGCTCTACGGTGTCTCGATCTAGGTACTCACCATTTTCATGCTTAATCATGTGATAGATAAGCTCTGAAATATCGGATTCTTGAATAGGCTCATAGGGACTGACACCCAGTTTGTTTGCCACATGCTCGGCGTAAGCATTGGTGTCATTTTCATGACTGGGTGCCCAGCGGTTAATGATGCTATACACCGTCCTCAACCCATGACGCCTCATGTAATTTCGAACCAATTTGGCGCCGGCTCTTACGCCATACTCCATCGATTCAAAGGTCGCAAAGCGCCCGGCAGGCTCGATACCCGTTTGTCCGGTCCAGTTATTCTTTGGGTTGTATTCAATGTTCAAAGGGTTCTTATTTCGAAAACCGCGCGGCAGATGGGCGGTCATCCCTAAGAGTGGGCTTGCGTTTTTACGAGTCATATACACTCCTATAGCCAGAAGCGAGAGGAGTATGATGATCCAACTCCGTTCGCTCATTGGCCTATTCCTCTTCTGAGGTTAAAAAGTCGGTACTTGGCAGAACAGTGACTAACAGCGCTCGGCATTTATCACGATTCATCCGAATCTCTCTAGGGATTGCGATCCCTGTCTCCAGTTTCCGTGTGACGTAAAAATCCGTTGCTGCCAAGTAGGCTTTGGCTCGCTTCGTCGAATTGTTTTCGATAAAGCGCACAAATTCGCCCTCTTGGTAACGGTAATGTTCAGGGGCTCTTAAGACTTCGATGGGCAGCTCTGTTTCGATGGTCACCAAATCCGGACTTGGTTGCGGGGCGTTGATGGACACAATCGCGCCTGTTTTCGTCAGTTGTACGTTCATTGGATCACCATCTCTTGTGAAATTTTCACTGACATTCCATAAGGGCATTCAAAGAAAGTGAGCTGATTCATAGAAGGACTCACCAAAAGAGTCATGAACTGTTCGTGTGTTGTCACTTCCCCAAAATTAAAGCTGTACAGCTCGGTCACGTTGCTATCCATTAATAAACGGAAAATTTCATTTTCATTCTGTGCCTGGAGTTGACTTGGGCTAAGTGACATCAGGCCTAAAGAAAAAATGTTTTCATGCGACTCGGAATATTCTGTGGAGCTCTTGATCTGTAGCGTCAAAATGGCCCATTTCTTATTGGTTGCCAGATTGAAGTGCAACATATCCCCTGTATTTGGGGCGATACGACCATAAGTAATCCAGCCATAAGCACTTGTTTGGTTCTTACTTAAACGGGCTTGAGGGATTTTTTTATGCACCAGCCCTACGGCTTTTTCACTGGCAGCTACCCCAGAGCGAGTCCCCTTAATCGAGTCGGAGAGCGCCAATTGCTCTGGAAATTCAATCTGAAATGGTGGCGGGATGATGAAGCTCATGCGGTCGTCTCCGAGAGAAACAATTTACAATTCGTTGGGATGAGCACCTCCACCGAGGCGCCATTGCTCAACACAAAGCCTTCTCCTGGACGAAGGCCATAACCTTTATCGGCATAACCTCCCATCCAAATGGTGTCGGTGTTTTCGTCTGACGCTTTCAAAATCAGCTCTTTTCGATTGACATTGCCCGTAATAATGCCGCTTTGTGTCATGGTTTCGTGGGCCACAAAGCGCAAGCTTGGCGTACGCTCGGCCACCACATTGACCTTTTGAACCTCCGGAAAATGAACGGGGTTTTCGACCTGTACCGACAGGACATCTGGAAAATCTTTCAGCGTAGCAATGACTTGTTGTGAGGGCGGCAGTTCGACGGGCTGACGCCCATCAAAACGTACATCGAGGTTTTCTACGGTTAAGTCAGCCGCCATCTTAATGCTTGAGCCATCAATGGTTGGGTAAAAACGACCATCGATACACACCAATTCGATGTCTTCATCTGGGCCTAAATTGGTCACTTCGACCGCATCGAAGGTCAGGCCTTCAGGCAATCTGATTTGGTCACCACGGCGTAAGGTGTAAAGGTGCTCACTTGGCTTACAGATAACCTGGACTTGTTTACCGCTGGCGAGATAAACATTGGTGCCACTGGCACTGGCTGTGAGTTTTTGGCCGCTTTTTAGGTACCCTTCTACGTACATGACTTACTTCCCCGAGAACGTCATCATGGCAGTTAAGGCAAGCATCAGAATGGCCCCTGCGATGATGAGCGTCTTTTGATTGTCTAAGACATCACTGGCGCCATCGGTATTATTCGATTTCACCGTACTCTGAATCCCTTTCAGTAACTGGAAGTTATTGGAGGCTTGCTCTCCTTGCAGACCTGATAACGTATTAAGCGCGCGGTTATTTTGCTCTTGGAGAGCCCCCATGGCTTGGCTGGTTATAGCTCTCTGACTATCAAACGCTTCATCGGTGAGATCGCCAGCAAAATTAAATGCTTCTTCGGACAGCGCATCAAAACTCTTGAACGCTCGGCCGGTAATACTTTGATTGCTTCTTAGGGCTTCTTTACCGATGGTTTTCACGGTATCGAGAGCGGTATTCGCCGTTCTCATCGAGGTAGCGGCCGCTTTATTGACGCTATCAAACGCTTCATCGGCGAGGCCGCCCGCAAAATCAAACGCCCCTTTGATGGCGCCGCCATCTAAGACATTGTTGATATTGGTATTAGTTACGCTGCTGCGTTGCGAACTTTTTGAACGACTCATGCGACTTCCTCAAGACTCACGCGATACACTAGTCCTTGAAATTCCTCTTCATTGACCGGTTGAAGGTGTAAAGGGCGAAGTAGGCGTACTAGGGCTTTTTCATTCTCATCGAGGTGAAAGCGAATGGCACTGGCACCGCGACGTTTGGCTCCCTCAAGAAAGGTGTTGACGTGCTTGGTGAGTCCTTTACCTAAAGAGGCCATCCACACCACTTCAAACCCGTCTTTCAAGGGCTCAAGTCGAGCCACAATCAGTAAGTCTTCGATGGCGTAGAGTTCCCCCAACTGAGTTAACTCTTCAACGATGGATGGGGTAAAGCCTGCCGCCTGAAAGCGCGCTCGGTGCTCTGGCGTCCACGCTAAGAGAGCGGGCGCTACTTTCTTAGCCATAGCGCGGCCACAAGGACAATAGCAGCCAGTAGGGCATACATCGTTTTGTTACTCCCACTGCTGCCTTGTTGATTGTTAAAGGTGACGCGTCCACCTTGACCACCCCCCGTAAAGTCACCGTTTTCGGCACTGGAAGTGCCTCCACTGATGCTTCCTCCTCCCGTCAGACTCGACAACATCCTTCATTCCCTCTTTCCTGAGTTACTTAATCCACCCTCTATGCCAGGCATAGAGAGCTATCATGATGAAGATAACAAGCCATGGCAGTCCTTTTGCTCCCGTGGTGGCTTCCACTGTTTTTGTGGTTCCCCACCATCCAAGCCCCACCCCACTTAATAACGCTGTGAGTAAAAATGGCATCGTGATCCCTTATTTCTTAAAGATAAGAAGGAGGAGAAGCACTAGGATTAAGGCGCCGCCGCCCATCTTCATTAGGGTTTGTTGTTGTGCAGACTGTTGGCTCTGATGAAGATTGGCGATACGCGTCTGCTCAGTGAGGGTCGCGTTCTCTGATACCGCTCGTCGGGTTCTGGCTTGTTCGGCTTTGGCTTTCTCTGACTCCGCTTGCGCGTTAAAATAGCCAGAGACACCATCGGATAACTCGCCTAGACCGTCTGTAAAGCCATCCCACCAGGTACTTTCCTTTGCCATACTGCCTCACTTATGCCGGCAATTGCTCGACATCAATAAAATCGTGTTTGATGTCCACCACACCGGTCGTGCGTTTATCCAGAACCAGCTTTAAACTGGCCTGAGCAAAGGGGATGAACGCTTGCTCGTTAGCAAACCCTTCCAACGTGAAATCAATAAAGACACCTTGACCTGGAGGTTGGCGCTCACCATAACGTTTCTGGTTGTATTTGATGTCTTCGACTGAGGATTCCCAAATGATTTCGTTATCCCGTTTCACTGACACCTTAGTGATGTCGTTATTCTCGGTATCGAGGAGCATAGAGCGTAAACGAACATTTGCTCCCACCAGTGGGAAATCGTGTTTTTGCTCACCCACGACGGTGTGGTTAATGGACGTTTCGGTATAACGCTGCTGGAAAAAGCGCACCGGTTGATAATCCACGATACGAGCGTTGGCTTTGAATTGGGGAAAATCAGGGTCGGCGGTTTCTTTGGCCTTTACCTGAATTTTTAGGATGAGGGTTTCTCCCACCTGGTGTACGTATTCACCACGGCGTATCCCTTGTAAGGTGCGAAGCTCTTCGCTGGCAAATGGAATGATTAAACGCGTTAAAGAGGCGCGTGAAACCCCTTTATTTTGCACGGGGAACTTCAAGAATCGATCGCGTTTATGGAAGTAGCCCGCATCGATACCGATGATTTCTTTGTTATTGCGTTCAAATGAAATTCGACCTAGGCGCTCAACAGGCAGATCAGTAATGATTTCAATAGAAGCGTAAGTGTACAGCCCCTTTAAATCCAAAATGGCGTGTTTGCCATACGGGCTTCCAGCACGAAACGGATCGAGTTCAATAGGTCGAACGTTAAACGGGCCTTTCATCGCAGCCACTTGAGTAGCGGCTGAAACGTTAACGGCTTGATTGGATTTAGCCATGGTCATGATTCCTTTGATGACGTAATTTCAAAAAGACGGGTCAGAGCCGGGGCGGTTTAGGTGTTTAGTCCTACCTTCTCACCCACCTCTTCAAGCGCCTCAACATTGGTCAGCATATACATCACGCCAAGAATGACCACGGTGGCCACGGCGACGACTTTCCACTGTGCTTTAGTAATCCCAAACATACTTTCAAACCCTTTGCTGATGAATGTACTGAATGCAACGGTTGCAAACATAAAGCCCTCCCTTTGGTTGGGCTCATTGGTGATAGGTAGACCATAGAGAGTGGGGTAGGGAGAAGGCAACAAGAAGTAACCTATAGGTTAAACGGGTAACCTATAGGTTTAAATCCGACTATTTTCGGCGGTAATGAGGGGTTAATAGCGCCCCGCTTTTGCAGTTCAAAGCCCCTTTTTTGACATTGCCGATACCATCACTCACCAACAAATAGTCGGCGATGGGCTTCCCTATCAGCTCTCTGTTCACTTTGGCTGAGGTCAGCTGAGCGATTTGGTCCACTTCTAGTCCTTTTTTGTTGGCTAGCCAACGGGCATCCGAGAGTGAGTTCACAGCCCCTATCCACCACGTCGAAGATTGTTCCGTGACAGTTTTGGGGACTTCTTGCCCTCGCTGGAAGATAGTGTGCACCACCAAACCGTATTGGCGACCTCCTCGTAATAACTCCCCCGGCTTCCCTTGCAGCTTGCCACTGCTTTGAGTACAACTGGCAAGCTCTTCTATCACCACATGCAGCTTGGGGGCTCGGCCACTGCCCATCCCCCAAATGATGGTACTGAAGAACGTCAACTCATCTAGGCAGGCGCCTTGGGGTGGAATGTAGGCCAACTTAAAAGGCTGACCTTTACGCCTGGCTTGCAGCAGGTTTTTGACAAAGGCGGCCCGAGAGGAGTTGCCGTGACACCGCTGTCCTTGAAATGATTGACCGGCATAGTTGGTGTACGGATCAAAGAACACGGCTTGAGACTGTTTCGGTACAAGCCCTAAATAGCGAACAGCAGAGGTTTTGCCGCCACCCGTGCCCGCCACATACACTACGTGCTCGGCATCAAAGCTCGGATTGGCGTGAAGGGGTCTGAGCTGATTCATCAGTGGTGTCAGAGTCACGTGTCGCCTCCTTTTGAGTCTCAGCCCGCTTCTCGGCTTGCAACGTTTGGAGATTAACGCGAGCACTGTATAACAGGCCAAGTAGGGCAAAAATCAATAAGCACTCTTCACTGTATTGACCTAACCAGCTCATGACGGGACTGTCGTGTTTTCCCAACACAGGAATGGCCGCCGTCACCACTTCTTGCTTGGCCTCCTCGTCAAAGTGAAACGGTAAACCGGTGACAAGAGCCGTGGCTTTTTCGGTTAATGCAAACAAGAGCGTTAATATCCCCTCCATGGCTTCATTAGCCCCCTCTTCGTTGATTGGGGGCGCCTCTGGGGTATCGGCTTGGCTCTCATGCTCTTCTAAACTGGCAATGACGGACTCAAAATCTCCCCAATCGTCCTCTGCCGGTGAAAAGAGCTCAGGCGATTCGTTCATCTTGCCTCTCCTCTGCCATCAATTTTTGGTAAGCCCACCAGACGAACAAGGCGATCCCGAGAGCGCCTAAAAGGACTTTGCTCCAAGTTGAGAATAACGGGTTATCGCCGGTTACCGGTTCG
This sequence comes from Vibrio sp. 10N.222.55.B11, assembly GCF_041473705.1. Lineage (NCBI taxonomy): Bacteria > Pseudomonadati > Pseudomonadota > Gammaproteobacteria > Vibrionales > Vibrionaceae > Vibrio > Vibrio sp. 10N.222.55.B11. The sequence continues at coordinate 7,837 of NZ_JBFRST010000089.1, read as the reverse complement.
GTTACTTGGCCGGTTACGGGCTCTGGCTGAGTAACCTTATCTGACGGGGTTTGAGCGTTAGAGGAAGCGTGACTCTCCTTATTGAATAACTCGGTGTTTTCCTTGAGGTCGGTTACCTCACTGGTTACTGGCTCAGGCTGAGTAACCTTATCGGATGGGGTTTGAGCGTTTGTTTGCGCTTCTCGAATGTAGGCATCCACTCGCTTACTCACTGAACTGTTCCCACAGTCAGGACAACGGTAGTACAGTAACCCTAAATTACGGCTGTTCTTCGGGGGCTCACCGCCTGCCATTAAACGACCTTCTCCCACTTGATGCACCGTGGCGGTGGTTTGACAAACAGGACAAGATACATGGCCACGGACGGGGTTCGTATGAACTTTACTCATCGTGACTTTCCTCCGTGTTTTCCAAAGCGGTCAGCTCGGTTAAGTTCTGCTCCACAATGGCGCGGTACTTTTGTCTGGCTTCACTGTTGAGTTTGACCAGCATCTCCAACTGCTCGAAGAACTGCTCGGAGAGACCAAATTCAGAGAGCGATAACTTCCCACTTAAGATCATGGTGCTGGCTTTTTTGATGAGCGCCGTCGGCGGTCCTTTTAGGTTATTCACTTGCTCGAAAATGGCGTGCTCTAGCTTGTCAGCCGCCGCTAAAGCGGAGAGGTCACGTTGGCAATGCTCGGCGTTGAATGATTTCATGGAGGTTCCCCTGTCTCACGACGTTAGAAGTTTTAATTATCGCTTTTTTCATCAAAATTTAAAGTATCGATGAATAAAATCGATTTAGGTCACGCACAGCTGGTTATTTCGCAAGCTGAGGGTGGTATTTTTGTCTATAGGAATTTTAGAACCCATTTTGAGTGGTTTTAGGAGGCATTGAACCCCTTTCACGCTCCATCCGGTTACGTCCATCAAGGCTTTTTCGAGCGGGGAAATGTCGATTTTCGGGGGTGGGTTACACTTATTTTCAGTGCTCCAAGGGACAGCGCTCCGCGCTTTTTTCCACGCGTCCACATCGCACTTCGCCACCACCGAAAAGTGATCGCGGCAGGTCTCGATCACGTGACCTAACCATTCCAACCCGATCACCCGTTTGGTGGTTTCGCCGTACTGGTTAATCTGCGTTTCATGAGCGAGGCGTAAATCCCCAATGTGCTGAGTAAATTCTTTCCATCGTGATTTATCCGCATGCTCATGTAAGTCGATTAACGCTTCATCAATCGCCACATCGGCTTTGTTCGCGCGTCTGAGTTGTCGCCATAGACCCACCGCTGGGGAGCCCGATTGAGAGAACTGTTTGATGCCCCACGCACTAGCCCAAGCGCGGACAGAAAGAGCCTTACTGGCCGCGTTACCCTCTGGGAGGTGTGCCCCGTTGATGTTCTTAGAGATGTATTTGATGATGTAGCCAGTAGCGCTACCTTTTTTAGGATTGCAAGGTTTCGCGTGAAAACGGGCTTTGCGTTTCTTTTTGTTGTAGAGCTCGTCGGCATCTTCACTTCGGGCGATATTTGCACAAATGCGCATGAGGTCGGCTTTGTATTCTGCAGGGCAATAAACAAAGGCATGAAGATGAGGTGTTCCGTCTTTGTGGGGCTCGGCCACCCGTAGGCCAAACCAAGGAATGTCTTGTTTGGCGAAGTGGGCGCGGGCCAGTCTCCATTGCTCCATCAGGTTTTGATGCGCTTCTTTGACGGTGCAGCCGTTCCACTTAGACGAATTGCGGTGATATTTAGACGGGAGTGTCCATGTGATGAAGACCCCTTCGAATCCCATATCGATCGCACGCTCTTCATCCCCGCGACTGCGAACCACCAATTCAATGTACCGATTATCTGGATTGGCGGTCGTACGAGAGGCCACCTCATCGAGATTGAATTCTTGCAGGGTGTCGTGGTTGATGACCACCATGCTTTTCATGAAGGCTTCGGACTCGCGTAATTGCTGCTTGAAGTTGGAGAGAGTCAGGCGCGACACATTGCAATGTTGGCTGGGTTGTTCCCCGACATTGCCAAGGGTGACTTGAGCATGTTCAATGTAGCGCTTGCGAAGGCGTTTGAATTTACGCACTAAGTTTTTAGGGTCTATACAACGACGAATCGCGCACTCTAATAAGATCTCAGCGTCACGAACCGTGAGGGTTTGACCGATATCACGCGTGTCGGCACTCGGAGGCTCGATGAAGACCTTGAGTATCAAGTCTCGGATTTGTTCAAAGGCATAATGCAGGGCGTGATAGTAATCGGTGGGGCTCTCAGGAATGCCATCAATACGCGCTTCGGTGTCGGTCACAGCAATATCATTGATGATATCGACAAAGGCCACGGTGAGTTGAATGGCGAAATTTTTAAGCGCATCATCGCTCATCAAGATGTCGTGCGTCAGTTCGAGCGGTTTGGGCTCATGGCTGACGAAGCCAAACGGAAATTTTTGGGTAAAGTGGTGGGCGACCTTATCCACAAAGCTGACGCGTTCGGTGATGAATAAGGTGAGATTACGGTCGGTCGGATTGCCGCGTTTTTTACGTAGACCTAATTTAAGTTCCAGATCTTGACGCATCATCACCGGCAGGTGCGCCGTGAGATTGGAGACATACTGACTTAACGACAGAGTGATGTTGGGTTGATGGAATCGATTGTAGGTACTCATAGTCCAACCTTAAGTTTTTCCTTTACTTACTGTTCCCCAAGGCTCGATACAACCTCGTTCGGTGCAGGTGTAATTCAAGGGTTTAGGTGTCGGTTTAACGCGCTTTTTAATGCCATGCTTTTCTCTTAGCTTCGATATTAAGAAACGCGCTCTCTCGGTTTTTTCTGGGTCAAAGTCTTTGAGCCCTTCCATGTCGGGGCAGGGCTTGTGGATAGGGTCAGTGATAGGTAAGTCAACACTGGACACGGCCTCTTGGTAAGACACATTTCCCATGAGCATTACTTTGGTAAGTCAGGCCACGGACTGCCTGAATTCATGATGCGATAAATATCATCTTCATTCTCTTTTTCATTCAGAGAATCGGCATAGAATCCCCAATAACGCTTTACCCTTTCCGCTTTGCCGTCTAAGCCGGTATCGAGGCATTGAATGAACGCAAATCCGCGCCCGTGGGTTCGGGCAAAGTGGATCTGGCATTTTGGGTGATTGTTGTCATAGACAAGGTTGTTTTCGGTTTGGACTTTCATTGGGCTAACTCCTTGCTGGGTGCTTCGTTGAACAAGTACATCTTTGTGCAAGCGTCATCAATGGATTGGGCTAAGCGGTGTTCGCCGCTGGTTTCGGCGTAGACGCGAACTTCATGTAAACGCTCAAGAATCGATTCATGAATGAGCTCAGATTGTGCTTGAGTCACTAAGCTTGATGGGGCGCTTTCTTTTAGGCAGTGCATATCTTGGTGATACGCTTCCACCCAAAAACGGTAGAGGTGTTGAGTGACGTCGGCGTGAGTCATGAGCTTATCCTTGTACGACTAGGCGCAAATCACCTTCAAGCGGGATGATGGCAAGATTGGTGGCCATGAAAGACGCAGGGTGACCGGCTCGGTCTTCCATTTCTGACACGGCGTGAGAGAAATTCGAGGAGTGCTCATTGGCTGGCACCACTTCCACCGGTAGGCATCTTTTGTTTGAGAAGATTTGAACAAGAGGGATCATGACTTCTTCCTCAATATCGACAGTTTGAACTGTCCCGCTTCCATACGAGCCGCGAGTTCGACGAGGTCGACATACCGCTTCCCTGCATCAAGCTCTTTTTCCACTTCGGGTAAATCGGCGTTATCGAGACGATCGAGTACCTGTCTTTCACTCATTCCGTGAGAACGTGCAAATAAAGGCACAGACATGAATAACGCGGGCAGCATTGGCATGTGATATCCTCGTAGGTTTAATGATTTTCGTGAAATACACGGAAATATGATGAAGCTAATTCTAAACTACGGCGTTTGCCGTGGTTTAAATGTACGGCAATAGCCGTAGTGAGGTCAAGAGTGGAATTGGGAAAAAAAATCAAAGCAATTCGAATTTCAGAAAAATTAAGTCAGGAAGAAATGTCGCAACTTATTGATATATCGATAGGTGCACAAAGAGACTATGAACAAGAAAGAAGAATTCCAAAAGGTGATTTTTTGATGAAGATCACAAAGCATGAGCGCTTCAAAAAGTATGCATATTGGTTGGTGACCGATGAAGTACTTCCTGAGTCGGGCCAGATTAGTCCCGACTTCTCTATACTATCAGAGCTCGGAATTGTCGAAAAAACAACCAACAACAAGAAACTTGCCTAACGGTTTGCTTGCTTAAATACTATCGATGGGGGAAGAATGATTTTAAAGAAGAATGCGAATTATTATTCAAGTCTGGCCCCTAATCAGGTGTTTGATAGTGAGCGAAAGGCCATGCAACTTGATAAGCGGTTGGCCTTAAAACTTGAGCGGGAATGTGCAGGGAAAGACTTTCGAACGCTGGATGAATTGATCACGCTTTGGTATCGAATGCATGGTAAAACGCTACGTGATCATATTCGGTTGAGAAAGAGTCTTTATCGAATATCAGAACGTTTGGGTAACCCAATTGCGAGCGATTTCACCAGTAAAGATTTTGCGCATTACCGAGAGCAACGCAGTATCGAAGTGACGACGACCACCATAAACCGAGAGCATGCCTATCTTAGGGCGATGTTTAACGAATTGGAGAGGTTAGGGGTGATTGAGTTTGAGAACCCGTTGATTAAAATTCGTCAGTTCAAAGAGCGTGAAAAAGAGTTGAGGTATTTGGCTCATGATGAGATCGCAAGGCTATTGGAATCCTGTCAAACGTTCAGTAACCAGTCTTTGAGCTTTATCGTGAAGATTTGTTTAGCCACGGGTGCTCGGTGGGGGGAGGCGGAAAGTCTAAAGCCCTCGCAAATTAAAAATAACCAGATCACGTTTTTGAATACCAAATCATCCAAGAATCGTACCGTGCCGATTAATCAAACGCTTTATGATGAACTCACCACTCTTGAGCCTCTCAGTGAAGGTAGGATGTTTTTAAACAGCTTATCGACTTTTCGAAAGGCGGTTGCAGAGGCAAAAATTGACTTACCTAAAGGACAAATGACTCACGTTCTGCGTCATACCTTTGCGAGTCATTATGTGATGAATGGCGGTAATATTGTGAAGTTAAGAGATGTGTTGGGTCATAGCGAAATAACAACGACCATGCGTTATGCGCACTTAGCCCCAGAGCACCTAGAAGAAACTTTGATGCTTAATCCTTTGAATCAGCATCAAAACACGATGGGTTCTTAAATTTTAGGCTGATAATTAGGTGTCTGTTTGGGGAATCCAGATAGTCCTGTTAAGTTAAGCTACGCTACCATTTGACCTAACCGTTGTGCCGTAAACACTAAAGCCAATTTAAACCGAAATGCCGAGAGTTGTGAATTACTTTCTAATTCTTTGTTATAAGTTATTGTTTATAATTATATTTATGACTTTTATCACAACATAAAAGCAAAAAAATAATAATATGCGTTAAAACACATAATTAAGAGGTGAGTATGAGCTTTATCGACATAAAAAATAAAAACGGTACAGCGGACAAAAATCCGCCTGCTGGCTATAAAAGTTGGTTGAATTTCTGGGAAAGTAAAAAGAGAAAAAAAGCAACTACATGCGAAGTTTTATCTTGCTCAGGCGATCCTGATGTAGGTGGACATGTAATCAAATCTGGTGCAGGAAGTAAGGAGTACATCCTGCCCATTTGCTACTCATGCAATAACAAGTCAGAGGACTCTATTTTCAAAGCATGGGAAAACGATCTAGTCTCAGTCAAGTAAACTAATACTGTGCCAAATTATCATGATAATTTGGCACAAATGGCCAATTAAGGTGTAAATCACTCTTAAACGCTTGTATGTTCATTACTTAAACCAATTTAACTAACCCTCCGTAACCGCTAACCAACCCTCCTAAGACTAAGAGTATTACGCCTACATATTCATCTTTAATTGCTTGGATAACGGGGTTAACTTTACTAGCATCTTCCATTTGACCAAGTGAGTTAAAAGTGCCCATCTTATTGTGATATTTATGAAAAGCTGCATCAGGATTTGATGCGTTGTTAATAAAGTTGTGCTTTAGTGTCAATAATAACCCAATGATTGACACAACAGAGCCTGATCCTGAAAAAAGTGCAATATTATCAAACCTACAAGCGTAGAAGTATGAGTAGTACATAACTGTAATTGAAATTCCCAATGATACTTCTCGTTGCATTAAATTTTTGATCCAGTTTTTATTCAAGTAGAAAGATGGCCATTCTTCAAGTTTTACTTCTTCCAAATTACCTCCGGAGCCGAGCTCCCTGTTAAGGTGAGTAACGAAAAGCTACTGAAAACCATATCAAATTGTTTAAGCACCGTTAGCTCATATCTTTAAACCATTGTGAGCATTTCCATCTCAAATAGAACAGTAACGTCAAGCTTAGGGAGAAGAGTGCAATTATCGCGGCATCCATGAGGTATGGACTACCGAAGAGCGTAGCTTCCACTTCTGATAGTGCTATTAGTGCTGATGCTGTAATGGACAATATCAATGGATCAATCGCTTCATCTGGTCCTGGGGTAAACAGCATATAACCTAACTCAATCGCTGAAGAAACAAGTAATGAACCACCAATGATTGATAGGAAAGCCTTGTTGTACAATTTTTCAGCTAAAAATAAGGATTCAAATTGAATATCTGCAAACTGAAAAACCTTTAGAAACACAGTGTAGAAGATGAACAAACCAACAGAAAACTGAAGTAAAACACGCACGACTTCTACTTTAGGTTTTGCATATTTATAAAGTTCGTCAGCTAGTTCTTTTGGTGGCTTCAAGGAAGTCTTTTTAGGGGAATTGTCACTCATTTTAGTACTCGGGCTGATAAGGGGGTTTGTATGTAAGTGGAGGCTATAATCTTATATTTCAAGGTGTTATAACGCATAGTTAAGGGTGTAATGCTGTCTAGACCAACTTTCCTTAGACCATTTTCACCACAAAAACTAACCGCATACCAAAAATGTCACGCGGCCTGAATCCCTTTTGAACGCTTTGTATGTTAGAAATATTCTTACAACATAAGTTATTTTCTAGTTATTGGTCCCACTACATCATCTATTGAAACAAACACTTGAAGATGAATATCTGCATTTGAATTAGCACTGTAATCATATACAGAAAATGACATACTCACTGAGTAACTTCCATCATCTACATCTACTATCCAACCTTCTTTAAAATCTGCATTCAGATAATAGGAACTTGGTTCGTTATTTTTTAAATGTTCCATAATTGCAGAGACCGCAAGTTCCTTATGGCAACAAAGATTACTTAAATCGGTATATCTTCTTCTCATACTTGACCTAATGCTCCTAACGCTAACTAGAGGATTAAAAATTGTCTTTTCTGCTTCTATGATGCCGTATTTACGATTGGATTTAAATTTAAATCAATGGCTTAGATGGAGGTTTTGTAGCTTGGATTATTGTAGGCAACCTAAATTTATACACTCGCTATTTCGGACGAAACCAACTCATATTCAAAGAATTATCCTAAACCACTTTTGGGCAAACTTAATTATCTACTTTTTATTGACGAAGTGGAGTGATGAGCTAAAATTTTAGTCAAATAAAACACAGAAATAGACAGAAATACTCGCACTTCTGTTTTGTGTTACATCTAATTATCTGTTTTAAATTTGGTTTTGTAGAATTCCAAATCCGCGTGTTGGGAGTTCGAATCTCTCCACCCCTGCCATATTTAAGGCTCTAGCAGAAATGCTAGAGCCTTTTTGCTTTCTGAATCTAATACCAATTAAAGTAAA
>NZ_JBFRST010000088.1:0-1806 GCF_041473705.1 Vibrio sp. 10N.222.55.B11 | reverse complement strand
TTGTGTACGCCCAGCATGGGTATGAACTAATGAGGTGAGAGTCCTCTGTAGGAAAATCACCATTTAATCATCAACTTGTTGATATTAAATGTTAACTACTAGCGAATGGCAAGGGCTTTTCCGCGAGGAATGGTCTGAAGGAAGCCGCGAGCAAAACTGCGAGCTGATGAACAAGAACATCATACTAGGCGTAGGTCAGAGGCGAGTTGGCACAAGACGACGAAGCCAAGTGATTTAATGACCACCGTAAATGATGCAGTTGTGCAGTGAAAGTCCATGTCCTTATCTGGGGAGATCTGCTTAACAAGCGATTGTTAACCTAACCAGCTTGGCCTCTGGTTCAACAGGCCTGGCGCGTGAGCATCATCAACTCACGCGAGCGAAACCGATGAACAACGATAGCGCTTTACGAGGTAACTCGTTAAGTGATTAAGCAGAAGTCAGCAGACGGCATAGTAGCCAAACGCCCATCGTAATGGTTGGGACAAGGTGAAGGCCTGAACATTTAGAAGAAGGAGGAGTCTTGTCAAACTTGTCGATACCCACTACGCCGACAGGCGATTACTATCAACAGCGTAATGATAGGCAACCATCCTTCAACAGCGATCTATTCACTCAATTGCTCCGATCTGAAAATTTACAGCAAGCATGGCGTCAAGTTAAAGCCAACAAAGGTGCGGCAGGTATCGATGGCATGACCATCGACGCCTTCCCGCTTTGGCTACAACAAGGGGGCTGGCAGCAATGTAAATCTCAATTAGAGCACGGTGAATATAAACCCTCAGCGGTCAGACGTGTAGAGATTGATAAACCCGATGGCGGTAAACGCAAATTGGGGATCCCTACCGTTATTGATCGAGTGATACAGCAAGCCATTGCTCAAATACTCACCCCCCTGTTTGACCCCTTCTTTTCGACTAACAGCTTTGGCTTTAGGCCGAATAGAAATGCCAAACAAGCGGTACTGAAAGTACGGGATACCATTAAACAGAAACGAACATTTGCTGTCGATGTTGACCTGTCTAAATTCTTTGACCGAGTTAATCATGATCTCTTGATGACTCAACTGAAGGAAAAGATACAGGATAAGCGTCTACTGGCGCTTATTGGTAAATACCTCCGTGCCGGTGTGATGGTCAACGACCAATTTGAAGCAAGCTCGGAAGGTGTGCCTCAAGGTGGTCCACTCTCGCCATTACTATCAAACATTATGTTGGATAGTCTGGATAAAGAGCTGGAAAACAGAGGGCATCAATTCGCCCGCTACGCGGACGACTTCATTATTCTGGTGAGGTCTCAACGAGCGGGAGTCCGCGTGCTAAAGAGCATTACTCACTACCTCGCCACGACGTTAAAACTGGTTGTTAATGAACAGAAAAGCCAAGTGGTTAAGGTAGCTCAAAGCAAGTTCCTTGGTTTCACCTTTTCCCGAGGTAAGATCCAGTGGCACGCTAAAACGGTACGTATTTTGAAACAAAAGATAAGGCGACTCACAAACCGAAACTGGGGTGTCAGTATGAGTTATCAATTATTTAAACTACGGCAATACCTGCAAGGCTGGATTAATTACTTTGGCATCGCTAACGCTTATCAAGCGTGTGTCGATTTAGACCAGTGGATACGTCGACGAGTACGTATGTGCTACTGGCGTCAGTGGCGTAAACCACGGACAAAGGTGCAAAACTTACTTAAACGCGGAGTCTGGATCCAAACTGCCGTTGGTTGTGGTATCACAAGCAAAGGGCCGTGGCGAAGTTCGAAAACACCTGGGATACAGCAAGCACTGAGTAATGATTACCTTAGGAA
>NZ_JBFRST010000087.1:0-1226 GCF_041473705.1 Vibrio sp. 10N.222.55.B11 | reverse complement strand
TTCATCGGTTTCGCTCGCGTAAGTTGATGATACTCACGCGCCAGGCCAGTTGAACCAGCGGCCAAGCTGGTAAGGTTAACGATCACCTGTTAAGCAGATCTCCCCAGATAAGGACATGGACTTTCACTGCGCAACTGCATCATTTACGGTGGTCATTAAATCACTTGGCTTCGTCGTCTTGTGCCAACTCGCCTCTGACCTACGCCTAGTCTGAGGTTCTTGTTCATCAGCTCGCAGTTTTGCTAGCGGCTTCCTTCAGACCGTTCCTCGCGGAAAAGCCCTTGCCATTTGCTAGTAGTTAACATTTAATATCAACAAGTTGAATATTGAATGGTGATTTTCCTACAGAGGACTTTCACCTCATTAGTTCATGCCCATGCTGGGCGTACACAAAGGCATCATTTACACTCGGCGGTTTTGGTTTAGAGTTCAGTGCGCATGGTGAGTTGGTCGTGGCGCACCTTATGCCAAGCGTTATGTATATTTAATGGCTAATGAGGTTGCAAAGTGGATCTATTTGAAGAAATGAGTCTTTTTGATGTTTCGATTTTAACAAACCTTCAAAAGGTTATTAAAGATGAAACTGACAAAATTGAAGAAGAAAAAGAGATTAGCACTGAAATCTTTAATCGTAGTAATTGTCAATGTGCCGGTGAAGCGTATGAGTTCTCTTTGGAGCAAAGGTTAAAAACGGAGTTTCAGAACGATTTTGCGGAGTTAGGAGCTGAGCTTCTTATTATTGGGCTATATAAGCAATGTGAGGTGTACTTTAAAACACTAGTTAATGAATATCAGCCATTACGAAGTAACCGAATAAAAGAGACTTTGTATTCATTAAATGATTCTCTCCCTCATTATGGATCAATCAATGAACTCCGATTGGTAAATAACTGCATAAAGCATGCTGGTATTGTTTCTAACCCGTTAGCAAATGAATATCCAGTTTGGAATGTTAATACTCCTCTGGGAAACCTATTACCAGTGTATACTCGCCTTGTTACAAATGTTAGACGGTATGTTCGCGAACATGAGCAATATATCAAACAATATACATAATCGGGTAGCCGGAGGTATTTACCCTCCAGCCCCCACACCACCCTGCATGCGGATCCGCACAGGGCGGTTCATTCAGAACGCCTAACTTATATCTTCTGGTTTGGATATTGAACAGCGATCCATCCGTCTTTCAGTGAAAATAATCCCGCCTTCCTAAGGTAATCATTACT
>NZ_JBFRST010000086.1:1005-7405 GCF_041473705.1 Vibrio sp. 10N.222.55.B11 | reverse complement strand
ATGGATTGCCAGTTCAATCTATTCCAAATAGCCAAAGTGCCAATAGAAAGGCATGTGAAAATCCGAAGTGCAGCGACACCCTTTGACCCTCTTTACCAAGAATACTTGGTAAAGAGAAAATCTAAAAGGCTAGCTCGTAACTCTTGGAACGAACCTGCTTCGACTGCTTTATAAGTTGCTGGGTATCAAACGATGCCTTCGTGGAGGCTTGAGCCTAGTGCAGTGAAAGTTGCACGCTGGGTTCTTAGGGAGACGGCACTTGGTAACAAGTGTCGTCCACCCGACACTTTTGAGCTAGAAAGTGCCACGGGTAAAAATTCGACCTATGAAGGTTCTGGACTTAGATGAACCAGCAGTGATGTTGGCTTTTAAGAAAAACAAGGTAACGTTAAGCAAACACTCGCAATCGATGCCCATCAGGGTCTAACGCAACAAAATTGATACCATATACAGACTCTTCGGACTCTTGAGCAAAATTCACTCCTTGCTCTTTCCATTTTTCAAATAAGGTATCTAACTCGGTGCTGTTAATTGCAGGGACAGAAAGTTCAGTCCCGCCACCTCGAACTAAACTACTTGGCGTAAGTGTATCAGTTTGTTTTAGAGTGATTTTTACGTTTTCAGCAAACTCGACTACCGCAAAGGTTGGCGATAAAAGCTTAGGTTCACACTCAAAGACTTTCTTATAAAAGGTCATGCTGAGTTGGATGTTTTCAACATAAAGAACAATAGAATCAATAGTTAACATGGTTGTAAATCTTCATTTTCGAAATGGATGAACTAAGTGTAACCACAAGTACTGACAGTTTTTGTCAGTAACGAAAGTACTTTTGTCCGATGCCCTCCAAAGCTTCCCATTCAGTTAGTAAAGTATGACGAGAACGCTCGTATTTAGGCTCAAGTTGTAAAAATGATTGAATTCTATCAAGTCTAAAATTACGGTAATCGTTCCGTGTTTCGCACCATGCAACCAAGATATTGTGTTGCTCAAACATACCTATAAGTATTGGCCACACAACCCTCTTGCTGATAGCACCTTTAGCGTCTTCGTAAAGAATTTCTGCTTTATGCTCTTTTTTTATCGTTGCTTTTAACTCAGCCAGCTTAACCATCACCTTTGGTGCTTTGATAATTGAAGCAACTCTGATGACGCTCTCAGTATGCTTAGCTTCATGATCAGAAGGCAACACAGCTGAAATCTTAGCAAGTGCATCAATGGCAGCTTCGTTAAATTCTCCGTTTGCTTGCTTTACCACCCATTCAACTCCTAACTTAAGGGCTTCAAGCTCTTCTAAGCTAAACATCATCGGTGGCAAATCGAAGCTCGGTTTTAAAATGTAACCAAGCCCAGCTTCCCCCTCGATCTCTGCGCCTTGCGATTGCAAAGTTGCTATATCTCGATAGATTGTTCTTACACTAACATCTAGCTTATTTGCTAGACCCTCAGCTGAGACTGGATATTTATAGCGTCGAAGAAGTTGGAGTAAATCTAGGAGGCGTTGACTTCGTGACATAGCAAGAATCCATAAAATAAAGAACAGGTATAATGCACTAAAAGCGAATCAACTGATCGTTCAAGAAAAATATGAGTGGACGACGTAAATGATTTAATTGAGTTAAATAGTTCACTTCCTTGACTCTCGAAGCACGGAATTAGGCACTTTTGAGCTAGAAAGTGCCACGGGTAAAAATTCAACCTATGAAGGTTCTGGACAAAAACGTGTCAGCGGTTCTGCTAATTTAGTGAAAAACGGATTAGGTCAGGTGTCGTGAATATCATCAGTCAAAAGCCTCTAAGTGTCGACATTTATAGACCTAACACAGAATCGTTAACATTTTACTTAATAGATCTGCATTAGGTTTATAGTTCTCTTAGATCACACAGTCATTCAACAACGTTCTCACTGCGTTTGAACTTTCGAATTTCTTTAGTCGCTATTAAAACATCTTTATCTACATCATATGAAATGTCATCCTCTTGTGAGGAAGATGTTGTTTGTGAAGTACCAGATGATGGGATACTTGCAGTGCTTGGGGCATCTTGGTAGGTGCCAACCAAGGAGTTAAATGCTTGGTTAAGTAATTGCTGGCGCTCAGTATCTGACATTCGCTTCTTCGATGTTTGCGCATCTTGACTCTCGTTAATAAGAAATTGCGCGAACGTTTTATAAAAAGGATCAGAAAAGCTGTAGTTATGTGAATCCTCATCAAATTTTAACAACTCACCAAACTCCTCGTTACATAATGAGTCCAATGTTTTTATTATCTGCGGTTCTTTCAATGAGTATTCATTATGCACCGATGCAGAGTATATCTTCGATATATCAGAGTCATACGTATCCATTTTGGCCATAATGTATAACACCTCTTGCGAATTTTTTACTTTGAAAGCGTTATCAAATGCACGTTTAATCGTATCGGATTCAATTTCTAAGTATTCGCGTTGCGCATACTTCATATGAGAGAAATCCAGAACATAGTCATCTTTACGACCTAGCGTATTAGTTTCATTTAAGCCTTCGGATTCGCACATCAACTGGCAAAGTTGGTGACAAATCGATGCTACTCCATTGGAATGTTCCCAAACTTCATCATAGATATCATCATCAACCGTTATGTTTAAAAGGTTACAGCCCTGCTCAATTATCTTGTGAATCTCAGCTTCAGTCATCAACGGTACTTTCAACTCCGAAACACGACGGCGCATTTCTGAGTCATACTGGACGACTTGGCGAGCAGTATTTACCGCACCTACTGCAATAATCTTCAAATCAGGGTAAAGATCTGAATGATCCATAAACACTTTCATTAGCTGAGAAAGTTGTTCTTTGTCAGACTCTTTTATTTTGTGAAAGTCTTCTAAAACCCAACACAAACCAGCTTCACCGATCATCTTAGCCAAACTTGAACCTGTCAGTTGGGGAGGTAAGACACGCTTTGTTTTTGTCTGAGCCGAGCTTTCACTAGAACCACTTAGCTGAACTTTAATCAATTTAATGTTTGCGACAATGCCGCCTTTAACACTGTTTTTTTCAGCTTCGACCGATTCATCCAAATAATAAGGACAAAGCTGATCAAATGCGTCGAGCATAACACTTTCAAATGTCATACCTTTCATGCAGTTCGTTTTAATATGTGAGCTGTAAACTTGCTTGAGTTTATTCTCAATTAAAGAGGTTTTTCCAGAGCCTGAATGCCCATAGATAACTACCTGCTTTCCCTTAGTTTGCAAGGCGCGAACTATTCTAGTGTTAATTAGCTTACGCTCAATAAAGTTGACTTTTGCGGGGGAAGCGGGTGTAAACACGTCATTTACTTGATAGGTTTTCATTTATTATCCATGCACACTGTAAATATTCACCGGTTACCCTAATGCTCAACTAATTGAAACTCAATTGATTTATATGCAAAATGTGGCTTAACCCCTGTAATTACTATTTGGCAACAATCTGATTTGCGCTCACCACTTAACTCGGTGCTCACACATCTTCGGGTAACTATTTATATGGCAAATTCGACATAAAACAATGTGAATGAAACCTTCTCTGACTAATAAAGGGGCATTTCTGAGGTAGAACGTACCACGGGTAAAAATTCAGCCTAGGAAGGCTTTGGACAATTTTGTGTTACGACGACATAGAAAACCTTCTATTCCAAATCACGCGAGTCACCTACAAATAGCTGACAAAGCCCATTAACCCACTACAGATCAATCACTACTACGACTAAAATACTTTGCGTGCGAGAATAGCAAGAGAATCCCCATCTTCGAACTCGCTAAAAACCTTTGCTTCAACCACGTTAAACTCTTGCCCTATTGCTTCTTTCATCTTGGCTAAACTTCTCGGATGAAACAATAGACCATGAGTTGTCTCAGGCGCTTGAATTTTCTGCCAGACTAAATGGAAAACGAAACCTCCAGGTAAAAGCAGCTCAGCTTGACGGCGGAAAGATTGGCGCAATTCAGTATAACTTAAATGATGCATTACTTTATTGGAATATACTGCATTATACCTAGCTTCTGTTTCAATTTTTACTGCATCAAGTATTAAGCTAAGTACATCTGGTAGCCGTTTATTGAGAGTATTCACGAAAGCTGGTGAATAATCAGAGCCTGTAACTCGAAATTTCTGAGCGAGAATTTCAAGATCATTACCAGGCCCCGAGCCTAACTCTAAAACAGAATCCTCAGGAGAAAGAACCTTTGAGAGCATATGCAATTGCTCAGCAGCATTATATCCGTCACACATTTCAGTATATGCCTTCGCATTGTTAACATCGTGATAATAATTCATGCAGACCCCGTCGTTTAATTCGTTGTAACTCATGTGATTTCCTGTATTACTAAATTACTCTTTTAAACAAATATGCAAATGGTGATTTTGTATATGGGATCGCACGACCAGATGCTAATATATTTTCTCGTGTCATGATTTCAGGCCTCTTGGGCTTCATATAGTCCTTAAGATTTTCGTCGTTGACCTCATACACTCCATCGTCTCTTAGAACGACAGCAATCAACTTAAATCTTGGGTCTAAAGCCGCTAAAGCTGCATCTCCATGGCTAGCGTTAACAAGTAAGATCCCACCTATTCTTAAAAGCTCCCCGCACGGTTCTGAAATAAAGCCTGCATAAAGAGATATTAGTAAGTCGAATTCAACTTCGTTTAACTCCAGTGAGCGATAATCACCATGAATAAACTGTATATTTGAGTCTGAGTTCCCTTTGTGCTCAAAAATTATCTGTTTAACAGTACATTCATCAGCAAAAAAATTTGAAGCACGTTTATCAAGATCCACATATGTGACTTCGTTAAAAACGAATGACGGTGAAATGTCCACATAACTACCAGGATAGAGTGTTTTTCGAGGAGTCATATAAGCACTGATCGCCTTAAACAGCTCCCAGCGATCACCTTTGTGTTTATCCTGCTTCTCCCACAAAGCTAAAGTCTTAGTCATTATTTCTTTCCTCTAGTTGTGTAAGCCAAAAATATTATCACCTGAATCTCTTTTAGTTATTTGAGCTACTTGGGTTGTGTGTGGTTAATATATACAAAGACGCTGCGTTGTTTGAGTGCACAGATTGAGATATTATCGGCTGATATTAAGATTGTGTAAAAAACGGTAAGTTGTTATCCATGCTTCCAAAAACACCATTGCCACCCTGCTATGTAATCCATGAGCAAGGCGTAAACAGTGAAAACTCAACCGTGTCAGTAAATCCAGACTATGGTTTGCTCTTTACTACAAAAGGCTCATTTAAAATGGAGCAAAGCTACACTACTCAATCTGTTACTGGCAGCATTACGATTGTCCCTTTCGGAGTGCCATATCGTTCTGTCGCGGGTTGTAATTTAGACTATTGGCTACTTGGTTTCTCTGCTGAAAGCTATGGTTTGAACGAAACGCAAGAGATAATGCGCCCCTTCGCAGAGGTTCGTTCAGGAGGCGCTCCTGTGGCTCATTTAGGTGAACTAGCTCAACAACGTATAACTTCTTGGTTTGAAGCCTTAAAACAAGAAACCAGTATTGAAACAACGATAAGTAATGATGTTCACCGGAGCCTGATTGTATTGATATTAGCAGAAGTCGTTCGTGCGACGACTGCAATAGACAATAAGATCACCAAGTCGCCATTAGTCGGAAAAGCACTACATTATATTCAAAAATACAGCCTTACTCCTATATCCTTAAGTGACGTTGCGTCTGCTGTAGGACGCACATCTCCCCATGTCGCATCAGTTGTAAAGTCAGAAACAGGTTTTACTGTCGGTATGTGGATCACTTCAGCGCGTCTAGCCAAAGCAGCGCAGCTTCTACAATACTCAAATATGTCGGTTGAACAGATTACTACGGAAATTGGGTGGCAAGACACAACTCATTTCATCAGGCAGTTCAAAACGTTCTATGGTACAACACCTTCAAAATGGCGTAATAAGCTAAGAGACAAAAGTGAGCAATGAACATTAGTTGTATACTTCATTTAGATAACAAGGTGGTTAGCCTTCAATGACCTTGATTCTTTGTAGCATAAGAAAAAGTAGGTCAAACGCCAGGTTAGCAAAAAGCTCTCTGAATGCTTCGTAACTTGTTTTGGGGCAGAAATGAGCTAGAGCTACTACTCTAATGATTCATTAGAACAAATAGCAGCGTACCAATACGATCGCTACCATTTTAAGAGGATACTTTCTTGGGCTATATAAGGGGTTAAAGGAACGTTTTTGTGCCCAAGCAGCGGCCAATGAATACCTAGTCTAGAATAAAGACATTTAACCCGTTCCTACTCTCTCGTACTGGCCTTATACCTGAAATTACATTCACTCTCGATGGATATCCTGTGCTGAGATTAATATTTCCAACCGTTCAGTTGCAATGACTTAGGGATAGGGCTGTAGCA
>NZ_JBFRST010000086.1:0-241 GCF_041473705.1 Vibrio sp. 10N.222.55.B11 | reverse complement strand
GTTTGTAAGCCGTAGTTAATAATCATTGAAATATCAACGCCGAAGGACCCTGCATAGTTTGCTCGTCTGAACTTCTGCGGATCGTTTTTGGCGGTTTTCTCAAGTACCATCCAGATCATATCTTCAAGGAACTCAGGGTGGCGCCTTGGATCGAGCGCCATTGTATCGCGCATACAGAACCAGCTTCCTCCGCCTAGCTGTTTTTGATTATAGGCATTGTCAAAATACGCAGTATGCAAAC
>NZ_JBFRST010000085.1:0-3800 GCF_041473705.1 Vibrio sp. 10N.222.55.B11 | reverse complement strand
AAACTAACCTTTGGACAAAAACGATTTAGACCTATAGCCCTAAATCGTTTATACAAGATTAGAAAAAGTATCTTGAAACCTTAAATGCTTGTTATGTTTCTTTTAGCTCAGGAGCTACCACATTTAGTAGTTTACTGGTGTAATCAATTGCTTCACGAGCTATTTGTTGAGGAATGAATTCAGCCTTATGCACAGCGTCATTCCTTGGATTGACGAGTAAATCTCGGTAACTATAATTTTGTTGCATTAAGTCTAAGTGCAACTGAGAATCAGCTAAATTAAAGCGCCCACCTAGAGTTCTATTGCTTCTATTACTCAGGCGTGCGCCAATCTCTTCATCTGATAAACCACAATTAGAGAGTTCTAATGAGATCAATTCAGTTAGTGCGTTTTCAATAGATGCACCGCACTCTATTACAGTTTTCCGATAGTCTTTCTGCAAAAATGCGCGATTAGCCTCTAGGTAAAGTTTATAAGTCAAATTTAACGGAGCTCCAGATGATGCCAAAGTGCAAGCTTCAAGGAACTGTTCATGTTTAATATTTTTCTGCCAGTTATCCAGACAGACAGTAATTACTTTATTTTCAGTAATACCCTGATTTTTCCCATTTTCATCCCAATGAAAAAGGTGAAAATTATCACCATAAGAATTCAACGTCTGCTCAATACGAACATTTTGGTTAGACATCACTTCTAAGTAGTCAAGTAATAAGTTTATCCATGACACAAATGATTCATAAAGTAATTGACCGTTTACTTCAGCATCGTGTACTTCAAACTGAAATACCACTCTGTGCAAACTAGAATGACCACTAGGATATTGATTGGGCTTCCCCCAAAATATCGGCTCAGAGCCTTGCTTCCAGCCCTTAGCGACCTCTGGCGGGGTTAGTAGCTTCCATAAAGGATCTGGTTCATGTTCAGTCCAAATAGGAAGGAACGGAATATGGATGACACCACTGATGCCACTGACCATGATCGGGTACGAATTTCCAAGAACAGATTTATCTACACTAATCGGATACTTGAACTCAAAAATACTATATAAGTTACTCATAATTATCCCTAGAAACATAACGAGGCTGTAGAATTTCTCCTCGCCCCTCTCAATTCTGATCCTACCGCCATTTCATCACGATAAATCCAAGGCGCTCGAGCGCAAGTACGCACTGTGTTATATATGACAATGATGTCAGCCATGCAATGTAACCCCGTATTCAAAGCGAGTTATGCTCGACTTTTGGCTGACGGAAAGCCTAAGAAAGTCGCAATAATAGCGTGCGTACGAAAGATGGTTGTGCCCCTTAACTCTATGCTCAGAGATGGCGCCATGTGAGATGAAAACACAGCCAAAAATCAATCATTGACGCCATAGTCGTTTGTTAGGCTACTGTGCCGAGAGTTTAGTTTCCACACATTCCATTTTCGGTTCAGGAGCTCTCTTACCGGACTCAGAGTCAAAAAAAACAAGGTCTAGACTCGCTTCACCAAGCATCATTTTTTCAGCTTGTTCTAAAGCAGCAAAATAACCGGGAGGTGAGCCAAATTCATACTCCCCGCTTCGAAAGGTATCGATTCGTAGAGATGAGCGCAATTTTCGAAACGCTTCAGGTGTTTTTTGAAATGTAGCAACAACGCCCTTAAAACCTTTTTCTAATTCTGAGTCAGAAAAATAGCCTGTTACATTACAAAAGCTACGATCCAAAGCGCAATTAACTTTAAAGACATTTGCTTCATCTTTTAATTGCATCGAACAAAACCCAGCCTGAGCCCCAAAAGAAAATAGAATAAATGCGACAGATAAATATTTTTTCACTTTGCCTCCTTTGTAGCCTAACGAGGCTGTAGAATTTCTCCTCGCCCGTCTCAATTCTGATCCTACCGCCATTTCATCATGATATGAGCTTGAACGCACTAACTCCTTGTGATCTAATCTAAATTATTCGTCACAAGACACAGTTATGCCCAACTTCAAAACCGATTACTCGAACCAAAACATGTTCGTCCCTATCATCATCGATGAACAACTCATCCCCGGAACTATCGAGTATGCGATTTCTCACATTGTCGATAACCACCTCGACCTCTCGCCCTTTGATGCGCACTACCACAACGACAAAAACGGGGCGGCTGCTTACCCACCTTCCATCATGCTTAAGGTTATTTTTTACGCCTATTCCCTTGGCATGTTATCTAGCCGTCGCATAGAAAGGGCTTGCGTCAACAACGTCACCTTCATGTGCTTATCGGGCGACGAGCGACCACACTTCACCACTATCGCGGCTTTCATCGCACAAATGAAGGACACCATCGAACCACTGTTCACTCAGGTTCTCATGATATGCGATGAACAAGACCTAATTGGCCGTAACATGTTTGCTATTGATGGCTGTAAAATTTCATCCAATGCCAGTAAGGAGTGGAGTGGCACACACGAAGAGCTTCGCCGTAAAAAAGAAAAACTACAACGAACGAGCCAGCGAATTATCGAGCGTCATCAAAGCCAAGATTCGCTCCCAAATGAAGTTATCGAACAAGACTTAAGACAAAAACAAAAGCTTGATAGCAGCGCCGATAAAATAGGTGCATTTCTGGCGAGCACTAAAGACAAATTGGGCAGCAGTAAAAAACCTGTAAAAAGCAACATCACGGACAATGACAGCGCTAAAATGACCACCTCAAAAGGCACTATTCAAGGTTATAACGGCATCGCCATCACGGATGACAAGCACCAAATTATTTTACACAGCCAAGTGTGGGGAAGTGTTGGTGAGCAGCAAACATTAAAGCCTGCAGTGCTCGCTTTGAAAGAACAATTAGAGAAACTACCCAACAGCTCAGAGCGCACCACCAAGTTCACCGCAGACAGTGGGTTTCACAGTAAAACCAACCTCAAGTTCCTGTCTGAGACCCCTTATGATTGTTACATAGCAGACACTGGATTTCGCAGCCGTAATCCGCTGTTTCAAAACAGTGAAACCTATCAGACCGAGCAAGCGAAAAAACGAAAGAAACGCTCAAAAACAGGCAAAACCTGTTACTCCATTTCGATGTTCGAGTTCAACCAAGACGAAATGACTTGCCGATGCCCTGCAGGAAATATGATGCGACTGAGCAGTAAAAACGCCGTCATCCGTGGGGAGCGTGGTGCTCAGTTTTGTGGATACCTAAACGACTGCAGACAATGCGTTCATCAACCGCTGTGCATGAGAAAACCGCCTGGCAAGCAAGTTGGTCGACAAGTCTTCTTTATCTACAAAAACACCAAAGACTTTGACCACATGCAGGCCATGAAAGACAAGATTGATAGCCCAGAAGGAAGGCGGCAATACAGTAAACGGCTTGGATGTGTTGAGCCTGTTTTTGGTAACATCACAGTCAACAAACAGATGAATCGATTTACGCTAAGAGGACAAGAGAAAGTGAACGCCCAATGGGCGATGTTCAGCATGCTTCACAACATGGAAAAGTTACGAAATTGCATTATCTAGAGGGTAAAACCTCTAAAATCATCGAAAAACTCCGATTAACTCTCATCCTGTCGCTCTATCTTTCCTTATTATGGTAAAGGTCACTATCATCACGTAGCATTTAGGCTGTTATCGGTCGGATAAATGACGATAAAAGCAGGGGAAATCGGCGAAAAATCGAGAAATCCTACAGCCTCAACGCCGCATTAAGTGGTGAGCAACGCAGACCACCAAACCTAAAGTATTGTGCCGTAAACACTGAAACTGAAGCAAACCAAAAATGCCGAGCGTTGGGAATCCGTCTTAAATGCTTTGTGTACGCCCAGCATG
>NZ_JBFRST010000084.1:0-1937 GCF_041473705.1 Vibrio sp. 10N.222.55.B11 | reverse complement strand
ATCGGCTTGTCGCGAACAGCAGTCGCTGAACGCATCAACAGACTTGAAAAAACCGGTATTATCAAAGGGTATACGGCACAAATAAGAGTAGAAAATGACGGGAGAAACACCGGTTTTGTCCAAAACCTTCACAGGCTGAATTTTTACCTATGGCACTTTCTAACTCGAAAGTGCCCTTTTCTGCGTTAACGTAATTACTCAGTAGCAGATCACGCTACTGAAATCACCGTACTTTTTCTTATATGCCAAAAGTGTTAAAAAGATAAGAGAACATCGAATGATGCTCTCTTAAATATCGGGGAGAGTACAGCTAAATAGTAAACACATTTCAGACGCGAATGAGTGTATACAAAAAGGCCGCAATCAGCGGCCTAGTTTAAAATCTACTAATTCAAAGTTAAAGCATCAATTTGAAGCTCTTTAAGTGTGAGATGAAGCTTGGGAGTCTCTGCTTTTGTAAGCAAGCTAAGAACTCATCTTGGCTCATTGGTGGCCTTTTTAATGAAGCTCTTTGTTGCTGAGCAGCCTTAACGCATGCGCTACTGTCCAATTCGAACATATCGCACAGGAACTCGTCTGGATGTATTGCTGTTAGACCTAAAGGCTCGAGTTCGCAAGAAGGAAAGTCTTTTAGGTTGAACGTAATGATAGACTCAGCCTGACCTTTAATGGCGGCAGCTACAACATGTCTATCATCAACATCGGGTAAAGTAAGGCCATCAATTAAAGACTCATACCCTTCAATCAAGCAGTCTGGAACATTTGCGTTCATTAACTGTCGAGTTCTTTGCAGTTGTTCTGCATTTAGCTCTGGCCTATTTTTCAGTAGATTTCGAGTCCATTCATCATGTATCTGTTCTGTCCATCGCGCTCTAAACAGGCCAGTATTGGCCAAGTACATTAGGTAGCTTCGGAGTGGAGCTGGGTACATTACACATGCGTCTAGAATTACCGTATATGACGCCATTAATATCCCATATCCATTTCTTGGTCTAATGCAGATAGTTCAGCAAGAGCAGCTAGTCTGTTCTCTTCTAGGCAGTTCTTGTACTCCATAAGATCAGTATAAGCTACCTTTCTACGGTTGCCAGTACGGCTAAACGGAATATCACCTGAATCAAGAAGCTTAATGAAAGTAGGACGAGACATGTTTAGCATATCAGCACCTTCTTGCGTTGTGAGTTCCGCATGAATAGGTGTGATGCTAACAGAGTTGCCTTGACCTAATTGAGTAAGCATCTCGATCATCATATTTAATGCGCTTGCTGGAATAGTTACTTCGTGAGTCTTACCAGACTTATCGACAACGTTAATCCTTTGAGCTTCACCATTAATTTCTATAACGGCTGACAACTCTTGGCTACCAAGCTTAGCCAGTGCCATTTCTTCAGCGCTTGGCAATTTTGTAGCAGTATTCATCGTGTTTCTCTCTAGTTTTTAGTTTCTGATGTCATGGTATACAAATCTTCTCACCATGACATTATCCGAAATATTCGAAAAAAGTCAACATTCGAAATATTCGAAAGAAAGAGAGTGTCACATTATCGTTGGACTTAGTGCTCATAGGCGGCCTAGTTCAAGGTCTATCAACGCATGCTTAACTATCTTTAATCATAGTACTTCAATATGTAGTGTATGAGAGGAATTGGTCAGCCAGATGTAGGCTAGCTGAATGATTATAATATTAGAAGTAATTCGAAAGGTCAGAGTGTTCTATGATTCATAACTCGGAATTGTCCGAAGATTAGTTTCAGTTATATCTGTCATGTTAAAGCATGCGGCAATCGTTTACGCCTCGTTATTCATTCGTAACTTGCCATCTTTCTTGTTGTGCCTGTGAAGTTGTCTGATACTTCGATACGTTTCATTTCGATGTTCATGGTGGGTTCGATTTTTTTAAGACGTGCTATATCACTGGCGATTCGTTTACAGCCTAA
>NZ_JBFRST010000083.1:0-21118 GCF_041473705.1 Vibrio sp. 10N.222.55.B11 | reverse complement strand
ATCGGCTTGTCGCGAACAGCGGTCGCTGAACGCATCAACAGGCTTGAAAAGACCGGTATTATCAAAGGGTATACGGCACAAATAAGAGTAGAAAATGACGGGAGAAAAGCGGCCAGTTATTTGCTAATTTCTTGTGAAAAAGGTAAGAAAAATGATGTAAGTAATGCATTAAAAGAACTACCTGAAGTCAGACTTACAAGCATTGTTGGGGGGACCTACGACATTATTTCTTTGATTGAAGCTCCTGATCTGCAATCAATACACCATTTATGTAATGAGATAGAGTCTTTCAATGGCATTCGCTCTCTCAATACAACAGTAGTGCTACACCAGCCAATCAGTCGTTAAAAATAAAGCCGCTCTTATGAGCGGCTTTTTTAAATGCCTCCAATTACTCTAATCTTCGCATCTTTCGTACCTGCTTGACCCAACCAAAAAGTTTGCCCCAAACTCGTCCCATCACCTTGACCGAGTTGGTTCTTTGGAACTGAGTCTAAATCAACGGTTAGCTTTAAATCCCAAGACATGGGGTCACGAAGAATAAAACGCATCAACCCCACTAAAGTTTTATGGAAATCTCCTCCATAGGAGAACTTTCGGAACGTCTCGAAATCAATGTTATCAATACAAAGATTAAACTTACCGTTTAGATCTGGGATGCTCTTACCTAAATGTAAATTTGAACCCAAAATACAATTCGTTCTATTTAATTGATTCCTTTGGCATTCGGCAATTTTTACTCTTCGAAAGACCCACTCTTCGATTCGAACACTTGGTAATGAAAAATAGTGCGCAACAATGCCAGAAATCAGTTTCGGAGAGCGTGTCCTGGTAGATAGCTGATTGACGTAAGACAAAATCTTTGCACGATCAAGCCCGATCGTATCAGACTCTTGAATAACATTAGACAACCCTGCTAGGTGCAGCATACGCCCAGAAAAGTCATCTGTTGCATCGCTTTGATACTGAACATGATAACGGTACTTTTTCCAAACACGATAGATTAAACTGGTATATCTATTATGAAAGAAATCAAAGAAGTCTCTAACTGGATTATCATCATCTCTACCTACTAATTTTTCTGTATAGTTCGCGGGCAAAGGTGAACTTGAACCGTGTAATCCTAAAAAGTTAGTTTCAATTCTCGAATAGTGCTCACCAGACCTTTCCATATGACTGATGAATTCCATATCACTTTTGGGGAAACAGAGGTTTGGTGAGACACTAAACGCAATTCTCTCTTGATAAAAATATTTGTTTTCACCAACCGCTACAAAATCACTGCCCGGTAATAGTTGGTAGTGCTTCTCTAACAACAAAACTGCTTGAAAAAAGCTAAATTCGTTTATTTTTTCTGATAATTCATCAATCATAAGATTGTTTGCTGTCCAGTTAAACTTGCCCATTGGTAGCTTTCGCCACTGCGTTCATCGTAGACTTCTAACTCTGTAAATGAGTTAACACTTGAATATAAGCGTATGAACTCATTCAATACATTTGCCATCAAAAACATGTCCCCTTCATTGACAAAAAAACTAGAGTTCATCTTAAGCTTAAATTGATTACCACGAACGGATACCCCTCTAAACACTCTATCGATAGGTTTCATTTCTGATGAGATAATGCCGTCAAGCCTGTGCAACGAAGCCCTATGAGCCTGCCTATCCACTCTAGAATGGAAGTCATATGTAGACAGTAAAACCTTGAGTACATCAATATTAGAGAGCGATAGATAATTCAATGACATATTAGCAATCAGTTGCCATTGGAGTTCGCCATTCACTTGCGGGCTAACAGATTGCGTAGGTTTAGTAATATTACTAAACGTGGCGTAAGTTGGAGATTTATGTGTGGTATATATGATGTCTCCTACAGACAATCTTTCAGACAAATCTGCATTACTGCACAATAACTTCATCAAAACCGTTTCGGTTCCTAGGTCTGCAATATCCCCATTGTGGGTATGAAAAGATATATAACGCTCAAGCCCTCTTCCACTCACTCGCTCTGAAACTTTTGACTTGTAGAAATCACGTTTATCTCTTTGATTTATTTGGTGTTCAAAGGACTCAAATTCAATAAGAGATTTTCGTCGCCTTTCATTTTTGCTCCAACTTTCTACTTGGTTTATTGAATAAACTTCGTAGTGATCCTGGTTGTCACTCTGTGGCCGAACTTTATACTCATTTCGGCGATGTTCAAGCCGAATTGGATCACCATCTTTTTCGAATAGGTTCACAGCTGGCGTGCAATGTAACCTTAAGTGCTTATCTTTCAGGACAACTTCGGCAGGTAATGCTCTCTTAAAATGGAATTTAAGGTTCACGGTACTTCTTTGTGGTATCCCTTTTAGCCAATCGAGACCCGTAATATCAAAAAACATAAATTTGTCTGGTAAAGAAAAATATTCTTGCAACAAACGATAACCTGCAAATGAATTGTCGCTATATGGCAGTATCGCTTCGTCGTCTTGGTACCCAACCGGTTTAACAAATTCAGGTCCAAGTTTACGTTTATACCCACCGCCCACGTCTAACTCGACGTAGTCTAAGTATCTAAATATCCATAAGAAAAGAATTCTAGTTATATGGATCTCACCATGTAAATGAAACCTTAATTTATCTAACCCGATACGAGATAACTCTAGCCCATGTTCAGTCGCAAGTGTCACATCAACAGATGAGCTTGTTCGACTGTTGCTTTGGTCAATGCTTGTGATTTTTAAGGGGAAAAGCTCTACGTCATAGCAGGTTCTGAATAAACATTGCGTACCTTCCACTTGTTCACTAGCCATCTCAGCCCCGCGCTTTACCACTGTTTTTTCAGTGACACTTCCGGAGTGTGGCGTTAGTTCGCTAATGCATAACGAAGGAATCGAGCGCATGTAATGTGGCCACAACAGCGTCATTAACGACTGAGTGAGCTCTGGGAGTTCATCATCAATCTTTTCTCTAATACGGCCAGTAAGAAACGCAAAACCTTCAAGAAGACGTTCTACATCAGGATCGAATGTTCCTTCAGACAAAAAGTTGGTCAGTTTTGGATTGTACTTGGCAAATTCGCTGCCGGATTCTCGTAGATATGTGAGTTCATCTTGAAAGTATTTACTGTTACTCAATGGGCACCTACTAAACGTTAAATTGGCCGTCAGTTCCCATATAGACATCGATAGACATCGGAACTTTTCCACCGTTGTGTAAGACTTCTCCGCATATGCCAAAGCCTAATTGAAGAGGGTTGTTGTGATTTTCTCGGTAATGTACTTCAACGCTTCGTAGCCGAGGTTCGAAGCTTTCTATTGTGGAAGTGATGTTCTTTTGGATGTGACGAACTAAATTGGTGTTGTTCGATAGAACATCATTGAAATCAGGTAAGCCATATTCCCCATCGATCATTGCATTACCCGCATGAGTATTAAGCAAATCAGCAAGGTGCAGATGAATGGATTCAATTAAATGCCTATGTGAAACCACTTTTTCATAACAGTTTTTCGGCTCACCAAGTTCAATTCGTTCTAATAATCGGTAACCTTTTTCCATATAACACTCTAAGAAAAAAAGCAGCCAGTGAACCTGGCCGCTTATTTATTTCCAAACTTATTATTGGTCTAGCTTACCAACCAAAGATAAGTCAAAGCTCGCGCCCATGTACTTGAAGTGAGGACGAACAGACATTGATACTTTATACCAACCTGGGTCACCCTCAACGTCAGACACTTCGACTTTAGCCGCTCGTAACGGTCGACGACCACGAACTTCTGCTGGCGGGTTCTCTTGGTCAGATACGTATTGACGAATCCATTTATTAAGCTCAACTTCCAAATCGGTACGCTCTTTCCAAGAACCAATTTGCTCACGTTGAAGCACCTTAATGTAATGAGCTAAGCGGTTGATAATGAACATGTAAGGTAGCTGAGTACCCAACTTGTAGTTCATCTCAGCTTGCTTGCCTTCAGGTGTATTCGCAAACACTTTTGGTTTTTGAACTGAGTTTGCCGAGAAGAACGCTGCGTTATCAGAACCTTTACGCATTGTTAAAGCCATAAAGCCTTCTTCTGCAAGTTCATACTCTCGGCGGTCAGAAACCAGAATTTCGGTTGGGATCTTAGTTTCGATCTGACCCATCGCTTCAAAGTTATAAACCGGTAAGTCGGTTACCGCACCACCACTTTGCGGGCCAATAATGTTTGGACACCAGCGATATTTTGCAAACGACTCACTGATCTTTGAAGCCATAGCATAAGCTGAGTTACCCCAAAGGTAATTGTCATGGCTGTCCGTAACCATTTCATCGTAATCAAACGCCTTAATTGGGTTGTCTTCAACTGAGTATGGCGTACGCAGCATAAAACGTGATGTACACAGCCCAACATAACGTGCGTCTTCGTGCTCGCGGAATCCGCGCCACTTAGTATACTGAGGACCTTCAAATACCGACTTTAAGTCTTTTAAGTTTGGTAATTCTTCATAAGAATCTAAACCAAAGAATTGAGAAGATGCAGAAGTAATAAATGGTGCATGAGACATAGCACCTACATTACCCATATATTCCATTAGTTTAATATCAGGCGAAGACGCAGATAGTTGGTAATCACAAATAACGGCACCTACAGGCTTACCACCAAATTGACCGTATTCACGAGTATAAATCTGCTTATATAAACCTGATTTCACTACTTCAGGAGCATCTTCAAAATCATCCAGAACTTCGTCTTTCTTAGCCGAAATAAGTTCGATTTGAATGTTTTCACGGAAGTCCGTGTGATCAACAAGATATTTAAGACCACGCCATGTTGATTCAATCGCTTGAACTTCTTCGTTGTGAAGAATTGCATCAACCTGTTTAGACAACTTTTGATCAATCTCAGAGATCATCAAATCAACTAAAGACTGGTCTACTTTTTCTACTGTTGAGCTGCTTAATAACTCACCAATGAATGCTTCAACGCCACGCTTTGCAACGTCAAAACCTTCATCACTAGGTTTAAGGCGAGTCTCATTTAAAATGCTATCCAGAAGAGAGCCCGACTCAACTAGAGCTGCTTCTTGTTCTGGTGCTTGTGCTTCTGCCGACATGATCTTCCTTACTCTGCTTTTTCGCCTTGGTCTGCACCAATGCTTAGTTCATCCAAAAGTTTCTTTCTTGCTTCTTCATCTTGAAGAACTGCTGCAATCTTCTTACGGAACGCAGGTACATTCCCTAGAGGGCCTTTCAATGCAACCAAGGCTTCGCGAAGTTCTAGTAAACCATTCAGTTCAGGAACGCTCTTCGCAATCGACTCTGGAGTAAAGTCCTTCATATTTTTGAATGTAATATCAACGCCAATTTGCGCACCTTCTTCATCAGAAAGACGGTTTTCAACATTTGCTTTTATATTCGGTGCGTAACCTTCTAATACTTCGTTAAAGTTATCTTTATCGATATTAATCGGATTACGCTCTTCGATCGGAGTTTCATCTGCACGAGCAGTGAAGTCACCGACAACCATCATACTTAGGGGCAGTTCAACATCATCAGACGCATCGCCTGTTGCTGGAACATAACGTATATTAATTCGCTCTTTCGGAGCCACCGAGCCATCACGTGACATAATTAGTCCTTTCTAGTTTATTGCTGGTCATAAATTGTTTCCCATTCGCTATATCTCACAGGTAAAAAATCCTTAGTTCGATATAGTTCCTTTAGAGTTTTTTGAATTAGATTTTCTAAAGAAAAAAACAAATGGGGTTCCCAAATTGATAGATTTAGTTCCTTAGCCACTGCCCAACTTTGTTCCAAGTAAGGCAAGCACAAAGGGTATAAACCAACACTTTGGTAGGCTTTCACTAACTTTAAGTGCAACATGAATTGTCCACGACCGGAGTTATCCAACTCGAGTTTGTTTGACAGTTCAGCCACATATTTACCCAAGTCACCTAGGGCAATATCCTCCATCTCAGATAGATCATCTTCAGCTACAACAATAGTTTGAATTATTGACGACTTACCCGAAGGACAAGCGTTACCTGTAGACAACCAAGTAATCGTTGCTTCATCCGCAAATGGAATAGAATTTTTGAAAGAGAGGTTCTCAATTCCCTCAAAAGAATCGACAAATCTCTTTGTTTCTTGCTTTACAGCCAACGCAGCTTCGTCATACCCAAGATTGTCTAATATTGAATAAACGAAATAATGCCCAGTCAGCCAAAATGGCGCATCAGTAAGTGTTCGCTCTAAACGCTTGATCGTATCGATATCACTTTCTTGATTTGCTTTATCTCGATATTCCGCCTGCTGGTCTGATGACACAGCGAGGCTAAGAGGCGTTAGATTGTCTTTGTGATCAGGTAAACCATCAACGTCGGCCCATGTCAGGTGACGGTAAATCCGATATCCTAAAGGTTCAGTCGGATTTGAATGCACCATGATCTCAGACACTTTTTTTAACGTACGCTTTGATGCAGCCGGAGATGAAAAATCTGTGTCAACGTCTACAGTGCTGTGCTCTCGAGGTTTACTTCGTTTCTGATTAGGCGTGGTGTGCGTCTTCGGACTGTCAGCTTCGTGGCTTTGTGGAACGATCGCTTTCTCGGACAGTGCAACAACATCAATGAGCGGTTCGGAATCAGCCAAACTGTGTTCAACCAACGTTTCTTCATTTAAAGATGCGTTCTGCATTAGTTGATTCAAATGACTTTTTAATTCGAAAAAGTCTACATCAGAGTCTTGAAATATCTCGTCAAACTGACGCTGGATACCTTCAGTTAGTGTGATACATCGAGATAGAACTTCCCAGTCAAGGGATTCTGCAGACAATTTAGTCGCGACGAGTTTGAATTGATGATTGAGCCACTCAACAGCCCCATCTATACCTCTTTTACGTTTAGGGTATAACTCATGACCAAAACGACTGATTGAGTCATTGAGCAAAGATAATCCTTCCTCAAGCCCTATCTCGCCTTTGTCCTCTACCAAAGAACGGATCAGATAACAAAGCGCTTTAAGATCCTTACTATGCTGACTTAGCACTTCAATCGAATGGACTTTTACTATATGCCAGTCAACAGTCTCACCAAATAATGAACCAAATTTTTTCACTTCGGCTTCCATCATTTCATAGCAAAACTCGTACCTAGCATCCTCACCAGTTGGTGAGTGTTCAGATATTGGTGCTAATAGCGTTTCAGTATCGATCAGACTCAAGTTAACCTCTGCTTTCAGAATTGTAATTTCTAATTGCTCGCTCGATTGCTATAGCACCTCGCGCTGGTTTAGATAGTTGATGACTTTTGTCTATAGAATCACTTGCCATACTATTAAGAATTTCCGTTATTTCGCTGAATTTCTTAGGGGCATTAGTCTCTAGATCAGCTAACGAGTCGTGAAGTTTCTGTCGGCCAAATACTGATTGTTCAGTTACAGTACTGAACAAGATAAATTCGCTTCTTGCTACTTTTAGAGCTCTTACTTTAGCTTTCAATTTTGGCGTGTTACCAAAAAATGATTGCGCAGCTTCTGCCTCAAGAATTGCTTTGGTGTAATAATGCTGCTTTGCATTTTTCTCTATCGAGGCATCTATTCCGCTGAGCACTTTTCGCGGTAATACATGACTATAAAAGTAGGCTCTTGACTGGTTTACTTTCCAAGCAGTTTCAATATCACTGTCTGCAACATCTGATTTCCCATCTAAGATGAGTTCGACTAAACGCTGTTCTTGATTCCCACCAAAGGCGGCAATATTTTGTGAATTGATGGTCGCCTTATTCAGACTTGCCATCGTTTCCGTCAGCGCTTTATCTGCATAAGGAAATAGAGAGCCGTCACTGTTCAGTTTTTCTCGCAAAACAACGAGATCATGCCGGATCGACATCAGAGTTTTAGGAAGTAGATCGACCGCCCCTTCATATTCATTCAAGTCCGATTCATAGTTTTTATACAACTTAGCTAATTTGCTCTGTTGGACTTCATAAGCTTCTCGGTAAGGAGCTGTCGAGACGACATCTTTTTCCATATCTTGTAACGCGAATTCAATATCCCATGGAGACTGCGCTAAAAAAGACGCGGTTTGTGCAGGTTTAATAGTGCTCACAAGGCTACTTGAACTGCTGGTAGATTTAACAATCGATTTCCATTCAGGCTGACCTTGGTTATATAAATATGTGCCAGTGATAATTACGACACACAGAACCAAACTCGCTTCTAAGTATCGGAGTCGACCACTTTGAATTCTGTCAATAGTTCGATGTTTGGTTAGAACGAGATCAGCATTCCGTAAACTACTAAATAAGGGAGCACTTACATCAGCACCAAATTTTTGGGTATCGATCTTAGCTAGTTGCTGCGCAAACGAAGTCGCTGTATACCTGTGCTGTCGAGGGTTGTTGACAACATCTTTAATTAACTTCCATACATGGTTAGGGATTAAACCTGGTCGTTTTTTTGCTTGTAATTGAGTTGTCCAAGCATCACCAAATGCAGCACCAAGAAATAGATGCCCAGTTAATAACGCCAATGAATAGACGTCATCTTGAGGTTGAGCCACGCCAGACTTTATAAATGCAGGAGACGCATAGCTCATGCTTGCTTCTGCGTAAGTATTAGATTCACCAACATAACGAGCAGCACCAAAGTCGATCAACTTTACATAATCGGACTCTGTAACAATAATGTTTGAAGGTTTAATATCTAAATGGCAGACACCTCTCGTGTGCATAAACTCAAGCGCACCAGATAATTGATATATCAGCCACGCAATATGATCATGCCTAAAACCTTTAGGAGTATGACGAGCCATTTTTTCAGCCAAAGATTCGCCCTGAATCCACTGATACATAAAGTATGGTCGATCGAACTCTTTGCCTATTTTAATGAAATCAGCAACACTCGGATGTTGAGACATCTCAAGACGACTGGCTTCATTAATGATTAATTCATTCGCAAGTTCAGATGAACCTTCATTTAGAACCTTACAGCAAACCTGTTTTTCAGGGTTCCCTTTCTTGGCCAGGTGATAAACAGTCGTTTTGCCATTTTTTGAAGGTAATGTATCTAACACGTCAAATTGGGAGAAAATCACATACTCTAGCTTGGGCTTATTTTTATTAGCCATATTCTGAGCTTGCTGATTTTTCTTTTCGATCGCTTTCACAACCAACTTATCTAGATAACCTTTGGCTGTCCCTTGCTTTTCTGGCACGTTAAACTCTTTATCAAACGAAATAAATTAATGCTGGATAATAATTACTGTCCAATACCCTTTTCAATAGCAGTATTTAAAACCATCGGTAAGACTATTAATTCAGTTATT
The DNA here is from genome assembly GCF_041473705.1 of Vibrio sp. 10N.222.55.B11. Classification (NCBI taxonomy): domain Bacteria; kingdom Pseudomonadati; phylum Pseudomonadota; class Gammaproteobacteria; order Vibrionales; family Vibrionaceae; genus Vibrio; species Vibrio sp. 10N.222.55.B11. The sequence continues at coordinate 11,832 of NZ_JBFRST010000083.1, read as the reverse complement.
ATTACTAAACAACCGAACATTACGACAAACGCTTTAACTAACTATTTTTGGCTAAAAATTAGGGTACTTATCCACGTAAATAACGAACTAAACATACATTGTTAACTGAGTCACATTTTTAGTTCATTCTAAAAAAAAAAGAATTGTTCGTTTATCTGAGTAATGTTCAGAAATAATATTGATTATCTCTATAATTGGAATAGGTGTTTGGGAAGTGGATTCACCAAATAGGAATTAGGAATAGTTCGATATCAAGTGAGTATGGTAAAGCACTGAAATACTGCTCACTTATCATAAAACCATCAAGCCCCGCTCCTAAGCTTGAGTTCGTCATTGGAATGTACAACGCTATACTTAATTACGATGATAAAAATACACATCAGTTTCATCAAGGTGTTACAAATTTAGAGATAGAGCGGTGCAGCAACTAAAGCGGCTTGATGAATAAGGTGGATCTAAATAAACGCTAAGACTAACTTTGTCTACTGAATCGCCTTTCAGAGAATTGTCGTGTGATAATGATTATAATATAAGCGTTTCGTATCACGGCTATGCAGTCAGGTCTGTTTCATACAAGTGAGTTGGAGCAACGCCCTTTCTCCTTTAACATCAAACATTAACAGGGTTACAGGGCTATTATGCGTTACCTCTTGGATAGTGCAGGCCATTAATGCCAATGCAGAACAACTACCCAATGTACCCCATAAATCGTTAATTAAAGTGGGCTGCTGTGGGTTATCAAAACATTCGGCGCGTGCACCTAACGCGAACCCATAATCTTCAGTATGAGACCTCAGATTAGTCATATCAGAGAATACAGGCCCAAAATTTTTGATCTTACGGCTCGCATTTCTCACTAACTTCATCATTGTTCTACGAGTTGTGTTTGCGGCTTCTAAGTCAAAGTAACCTAATTGCGCCAAGGGCTTAAGTTTTAACGTTTTAACCAAATTGTTTCGACACAAAATGACACCAGCCCCTCCCTCGCTTGGAATAATCCCCCAAGGATTAGATGAGCTCATTACCTTTCCGGCATCAATTAAACCGCTAAGGTCATCGACAAGTGAGTCCACCGAAATGCTCATAATTGCGTCAAATTGGTTCAATTTCGCTAATGATGTCGTTAAATGTGACGGCCCACTTTGTTGAACAACTTCATAATGTGAGATTGAATCGCAATGCCTACATTCATTTAACCACTCACTCATCGCAACAACAGAAAGAGCCTCCGGTATATTAACTAGTAGAGGAATAGGCTTTAATACTTTAGGCAATTGTTTCAAAAGAGACCCAATTAAGCTCTCAATAAGCTCTTTACACTTATCAAACAATGATGTCTTCGAAGTGTATTCAATATTGGCGAAGGTGAACCTTTCTATTCCATCCAAGTCCACTTTCTGGTCAAACCTTCCCAAATCCGCTTTGGCGACTGTTGTGGCGATATCAAGGTTCATGCCGGTTGGTGTCATGGCCTCCATCCCAATAACAAATCGTGCTGAATTGTTATTCATTATCGGAAAACTCCTGTTTTTTATGAATCTTCGTTGACACTAACAGGTGCTCCTCACCTTGACATGGAAACGCAGCGCTATAGCTGATTGAAAGTGTGCGAGTCTCGGTATCGATGAAAACGGTAGAAATAAACATATCAGCTTGATAATTAGCATTTTTGAAATGCGCTTCTGCGACATACATTTCCTGAGGGAAGCGGAAAGAGAGCGAGTCATCATGACAAAACCCACTCATCATCAAACGTTCGCCGCCAGATATGAAGCCTTTGCATTGTTGGTCTAGTGGCGCACTCTGATAAAAACGCTGGTCAAAGTCTACGGGATAAAGAGGTTTCCTATTCTCTAGCCAATCGTCATCAAAAGTGCCAGCATATTGCTGACGAGCCCCGAAAAATGGGGCTAACGGGCCAAATCCAGCAACCCGTGTATTCTTGGGTGTCGCACTCCAATCTTCCGTAGGATAAAAAACCGAAGGAACCTTCTGTTTCAATAGTTCCCCTTTAGTATCAGCAATACCTCCGCCGAGCCGGTTTCTTAAATCGCCTCCGATAGCACAGGAGAAGTCCATCTCTTTTTCCACAAATGGGAGTGGTTTACTTAGCGTTACGCTACCTCCGTGCTCAATCCATTGCCTATCACCAAGTACCGATATGGTTTTGTCGATATGGCCATCAATCAAAAGCCGACACTCATGGTACGTAACTGCCTTTTTCGCGTAGCTTCGGGCCTTACCGAAAATCAGTACATCTGTGTTGGTTTTAACAACTGAGAACTCTTGGTCAGCTTTCATCGCGGAAAGCCCCGCTTCACCCAAATAAATCGGATCGTCGTAAATCTCTGACTCTTCTTGCTCCGTCCAAACTGAATCTACGAGTTTCCAAGAGCGTTTTCCAACAACAACCCACACCTCATCGCCATTCTGATCTCGTTGGAATCTGCCTTTAATAGAAAGGTCAGGATGATTCTCAATATCCCACAACTGCATTATTATTCCTTAAATTGAACCTTTCTGAGGCTGCTGAATTCTGAGTTAATCGTGTGATATTCCAGTTTTGTTGATGAGCAGGCATAGTAAAATCCCAAGGAATGTATGATCGAGTGTGAAGACAAACCTGTCGCCAAATCCAAACCCTAAATACGGTACTAACCTGAGTATCGAACATGGCTTGTATACTGGTTTCTAAGGTCAAAGGTTGCCCCATTCGACTTGGTGATACTTGTATGTAAGCACCACTTTCAACCCACTCTGTTAACTTTATGAGTATTTCATCCCATTCAATGTCGAGGCCAAAATTTTCTGGTGTCACTGGCATACGTTGTCCATAGACAATATAGAGCGCCTGAACCCATTGCTCGCCATCGAACTCATCAAGGCTTAACATCAATTCAACTATTTCAGGAACGTGCTCATTCAGGCCATGTAAAACAAACTCAATTGGCGCCAGCGCACCGCTCGTATCAAACTTGGAAAACTCTTTGAGTTCTAAAAGTTTGGCAAAAGTAATGACTTCAGGATCAAAGACACCATCGACGGATACACCGAACTCCTTACGAAACCATGTATTCCTGTCTTCCTTCGCAAGTAATCGTTCAAACAAATTCTGACTGCCCGCAGTATTTTCAACTAACCAAATGACGCTCTCTGAATCATTTTGTAAAGATAAAAACGAATGCGTTTTATGATCGGAAAATCGTTTATCTTTGAGCCAACGTTTTAATAAACCGACAGTAATACTCTGACGTAACTGTATGCATTCAAGGAAAAGTAAGGGAAGCTTACAACCACCTTCAACCATTCCGATGATCACAGAGTCGATGTCTGATAATGATGACTGAACAACTAGCAATTTTGCGGTTTGGTAATCCAAATCATCAAGTATCGATAAACCACAAAGTAGGTTTTCGTGCTCTTGTCCAATTTCAGAATTCAACATGAGCCAAGCATAAATGGTTGGTTCGCTCTGCTTTAATTGATGAATCAATCCCGGAGCCAATCGATAGAAAGACCAATAAACATTTTTTAGGTCTTCAATCTGACGCTCAGCCAGCGCTAAATACTCCAGTTTAACGCTTGGGTATCCCCTTTTATGTACTTGTAAGCGTTGCTTTAACAAGAAACCGAGTGTCTCCGAAGCCAGTGACAGCTTTTCATTACACATATCCAGCCACTTGATAGGAAGCTCGTCCAATAAAGCGAGCGTACTTTCCGCATTAGTGATGGCGAGTTCCAAATCTTCATTAGTAATCGGCTGGTTTAGTTGATCAATACCTATTTTTTGACGCATCCGTGAATCCAATCTAGTAACACGATCAATTGATCGCGATGGTGCCGCCTTGAATTTTTTGAGCCTTCTCTGCTTGGGAAGTCACATATTTGGCTTTGGTGGTAATTCGGCCATCACGGCCGCTGTAACGAGTCTCTGTTTCGCCACTTCTCACAATTAACTCTTGTTCCGTTTCAATAACCATTTTCTTTGCTCTCAGTACAAATTCATCAGAATCATCTAGAATGGAGAAAAAGATATCTGTGACTAAAGGGAGATTAAAATCGTTATTTAAAAATTCGATACGACATGAAAGTTTGTTATCAATAGCAAGTTGTAACTCGGCTAATTTGAACCCCCGCCCCAACCTCGCATTTATTGGTTGCTGTAAAGGGTTACCTTCGAAATCGACACGAACACCACTTTTAGATTCGTTAATCGATACAATTGTTCCAAAACGCGAAAAGCAAGCCGTTGATTCGGCTTGCTGTTCGGTGATGGTTTGGATAATTTGGGTTTGTTTTTCCATCATTAATTGATCGCTACGTTTCCACCTTTGACTACAACTTTATCGCTTCCTTCAATGGTTATTGAAGAACCGGACAACTTGATAGAACCATCACTATTCATCACTAATGAAGACCCACCCGTTTTCAGTACTATCTTGTCACCGCTTATGATCTGGGTCGCACCATCGGCTTTGTATGAAGTATTTCCTTTAACAGAAACCGTTAAGTTGCCACCAACCGTTTGGTTATCATCAGCTCCAATGTCAGAACTTTTTGAAGCACCTACCGTTAAGTTGCTATTTTCGCCCACATCCAAGTCATCATTCTTACCAATCTTGGTAATTTGATTGTCTCCAATTTCTAGATCAGAGTTATTCTTAACATATTGAGTCTCATTGGCATTGTAAGTAACGGATACATCTTGTTCGACAGTTTCAGTAAACGTACTGTTAACTTGGGTGGTCTTGTGTCCGTCAATGGTCTCTTTGTGATCACCGTGAACATCATTTGTCTGATGGCGTGCAACCTTTAAAAACTCATCTTGACCTATGTCGCGATAACGGTTATTTAAAACCTTGGTCGACATGTCCTTTTGCGCATGAATGTAGACTTCTTCTTGGTTAGCTTCATCTTCAAAGCTCAACTCGTTATAGCCTGTCCCTTTATGCGTTTGCGTTCTAAAAGTTGTCCGCGTTTTGTTCTCTGGTAACGAATATGGAGGATAATGAAGTCCGTTATAAACTGCGCCAGTAACTAAAGGCCTATCAGGGTCTCCCTCTAGGAAGGTAACAACCACCTCATGGCCGATGCGAGGTAGGTATACCGCCCCCCAAGTCGGTGCAGCCATTGATTGGCTAACTCGAATCCAACAACTCGAATGCTCATCGCTCTCGCCATAACGGTCCCAATGGAACTGGACTTTGATTCGCCCAAGCTTATCGGTATAGATCTCTTCACCTGCAGGCCCCACGACAACCGCTGTTTGCGTACCTTCAACCAAAGGAGCTTCAAGTTTTGGAGCTCTAAACTCAACATGTCTAGGAATACACGCGAACTGATTATGATATGTAGTTGGCAGACCATTAGTTTCGTCTTCATGCACCTGAGGGTCATGACCACTATGCATCACCGACAGCATGAGGTAATCGCGGTTAATTGCCGAACGTGGATGCTCACTGATACTAAAACTGTATCCAGACGCCAGTCTCATGACATTACTGGTCGCCTCTACTTGCTGATTATCTACAACGTGCTCTGACATCCATTCATTTGATCTTACTTGCCCCATTGCTGGGTCAACGTAACGTCCTGGAAAATCGAATAATTTCAAATCTAAATCGAGTTCGCCGGAGCTGCTCATTTCCTGAGGGATCTTCGGAAACTCATAGTTATAATCAGTGTAAGTAACGTGGCCAGTTTTTACTCTATTCACGAGTTCAAGGTCAGAGATATGCTCGCGGTCTGCAACACCGCCACCATCCGCATGATAAACAATAGGGCCTAAATAAGATCCGTTTAGTGGCGTGCTCAATAACTCAGCGATTGCATCATTACTGTCGACAATAACCATTGTGTGGTTAGCTTCTGTATGTTCGAAGTAGTACCACATGCCGTGTTCTGCCAAAATTCGTTGAACAAACTCTAGGTCTGTCTCTCGATATTGGAGCACGTATTCTTTTGAAGGATAGACACCTGACAGTTCTAATCGATAATCAGTTACTGACGCATCATCTAAAACTTCAGAGATGATCGCCGACGCTGATTTTTGTTGAAAAATGCGGCAGTCTTGTCTTTGGCTCAAAAACCAAGCTTGCGGAACAAGAGTCAGTTGGTAACGGGAGAATCTCCTACCCGATCCAAGGTAACGAACTTCATTAACTACGCCGTGAAAGCATCTCGCTGAACTGACACCTTGACCATATAGAGTCAAGCTACCTGGTTTACGGATGAGTGCATCAAATGAGATATCAGGATCAAGTGAAAGTAATGATAGGCTGATTTGAAAAGGCTTTGAAAGCTCTTCGATTACCTGAAAGCTCTCCACACGAAAATCATGCTCAGAGCCTTGCAGTTCAAACTTAAATTCTACGTCATTCACCATATCTTTTACCTGATACTAATAATAGAAATAGGGCCAACAGCAGTTGTTGACCCTTTGTTTTTCACGAAAAGCGATTAAGCTTCGCGTGGAGCACGCCAGTCATCGTTACCAGCAGTACCACAGTTTTCGTGAGTTACTTCGATTGCACGGTAAGTCAGCTTAAGTACTTCTTCAGTTACACGATCTGAAGTTGCAGCGTCTTGACAGTGATTCATACGAGTTTGAATATCTACAAGTAGTGCATCAATTAACTTGATTGAGTAGTAGTGCTCTTGCTTACCTTGTACTGAAGTACGGTAAAAACGGATTACACACTCAGGAAGCTTTTCGCCAGACACTAATGCGTTGAATAACAGAGGTGAACAACGGTCTTGTACTTTAGTTACTACTACAGGGCGGTGAACACGTTGACCTGTTGGTTGGCCACTTTGTGGGTCACGTGGAACTGTTAGTACGTGATCAAGTTCTTGAACTAGGAACTCATCAACGTGAGCTTCTTGCCAAGTGTTACCTACAGAATCTGCAGAGTAAGTATCTTTAGTAATGTGACCTTGAGTTTCACCATTGATAGACATATATGCTGGAGTTGGCATCGATATTTCCTTTTTAAAATTTATAATTCATTAATTCACCAAATCGCTTATCACCGCGACTGATTAAGCTAATACAAACATCATGCCAACTTTATAAAACCAATAAATACAGATAGTTACAATAAATTATCCGTTATAAATATTATATTTAACAACAATTTGTTGTTTAGAAAAACGATTTATTGAACGTGGATACTAATAAATTGAATTTAAAAAACAAAGGCAAAATAACTATCTCGAAGATTAGAAACAAAGTCAAAAAAACTAGTAATTAAATCATAACGCCTAGACTATTTATTATTTTGAACGGGATTTTAAATATTAGTCAGATAAAAAGCCAAAACAAACAATAAAAGTAACCAATAAACAATAGTAAATTCATCACCGAATAAAAAACCAGTTATCAATTTTAGTATAATTGCTGCATCCCATATACATAACTAATAGAACTAAAATGATAAATATAAACCTTTCCTCTTTAATACAACGTCTGCACCCTATTGTAAAAGTCGCTTTAGAGGACGCCGCTGCATTAGCCGTATCGGAAAAAGCCAATGAAGTGCAAATTGAACACTATCTATTAAGCTTATTAGAAAGGCCAAATAGTGATTTTGATATCTTATTAAGTCATTTCGATTGCTCAGAGACCATTTTAAGGCAATCCATTCGTTCGACTTTAGATACCAACACAACAGGCAACGGCAGCAAGCCCGTTTTTTCTTCGCTTTTAATCGAATGGCTCCAAGAAAGTTGGTTGGTCTCATCTTTAGATCTATCCGAAACTCAGATTCGCTCTGGCGCCCTACTTCTTACACTCGTGAGTAACCCACTACGCTATGGTCAGCACGGCTACGCTTCAATCTTAGACGGTGTAAACCCAGATACCTTAAAGCGTAACTTTTCTGAACTCACAACAAACTCACTAGAATCTTTAGCAACGACATCAGAAAAAACCGATGCACGTGAAGATGGTTCGGCATTAAGTAAATTCACCACCGACTTTACCGGCAAAGCAAGAAAGGGCGAGATCGACCCAGTATTCTGCCGTGATCAGGAAATCCGACAAATAATCGACATATTGGCGCGACGCAGAAAAAATAACCCAATCGCCGTAGGTGAGCCGGGAGTTGGTAAAACAGCGGTGGTAGAGGGTCTTGCATTAAAAATTACCGAAGGAGATGTGCCAGACTGCCTCAAAGGTGTTGAACTATACGGCCTAGACATGGGCTTACTTCAAGCAGGAGCGAGTGTAAAAGGTGAGTTTGAAAAACGCCTTAACGCAGTACTAGATGAAGTGAAGAATTCACCGACTCCAATCATTTTATTTATAGATGAAGCTCACACGCTAGTTGGTGGAGGCAATCAAGCTGGAGGCAGTGATGCTGCCAACCTACTTAAACCCGCTCTAGCACGTGGTGAAGTAAAAACAATTGCTGCCACCACATGGTCTGAATACAAGAAATATTTCGAAAAAGATCCAGCTCTGGCGCGCCGTTTCCAACTAGTAAAACTCGATGAGCCATCAGCTAGTCAAGCCGCATTGATCATCCGAGGCTTAAGACCAGCCTATGAAAAATCACATAACGTGTACGTACGTGACGACGCAATCACTGCCGCAGCAAACTTAGCTGATCGTTACATCACTGGACGCCAACTGCCAGATAAAGCAATCGACGTGTTAGATACGGCTTGTGCTCGCGTCAATATTAGCCTTAATGCAACACCGGCACCTGTCGAAACATTGCATCAAGAAATTGCGGCTGCGAACCGCGAACTCGAAGCTCTTGAGCGTGACCAACTGCAGCAAACCGGTGACAAACACAGCGCCGCTTTAATTCCTGATCTAAAAGAGAAGATTGAAAAGGCCACCGAAGAACAAGCTACCCTTCAAGTTCAATGGAAGAAAGAACAATCTCTTATTCAAGAAATCATTGAACTGCGTAGCCATCTTTATAGCCTTACTACTCCTTCGACTGAAGAAGACAGCGCTCCTATAGCTGACAATACGGTTCAAGATGATGACGCACTAACAAGTGACAAACCAAATTGTCATGAATATTCTGAAGAGCAGACTCGCGAAGCTATTCAATCTTGTAACGAACGTTTAGATAACGTGCGCGGTACCAATCCACTCGTTCACTATGAAGTGGGTCCCGACGAAATTAGTCATGTAATTTCTGATTGGACAGGCATCCCTATTGGTAAGATGCTTCAAGATGAGTCGCAAGCAACCTTAAACTTGAAACAAAACCTAATCCAAAACATTAAAGGCCAAGAATTTGCCATTGATGCGCTTGCTGAAGGTATTCAAACCGCAAAAGCGGGATTAGGTAACCCAGATGCACCAACGGGTGTTTTCTTATTGGTTGGCCCAAGTGGTGTAGGTAAAACAGAAACCGCTCGCGCTATCGCTGATCAGATGTTTGGTGGTGAACGCTTCATGACAACCATCAACATGTCTGAGTTCCAAGAGAAACACACGGTTTCTCGTCTTATTGGTTCTCCTCCTGGCTATGTTGGTTTTGGTGAAGGCGGTATGCTGACCGAAGCAGTTCGTCAGCGCCCTTACTCTGTTGTTCTTTTAGATGAAGTTGAAAAAGCAGATCCAGAAGTACTCAACCTGTTCTACCAAGTGTTCGACAAAGGCACGCTAAATGATGGAGAAGGTCGTACCATCGACTTCAAAAATACACTCATCATCATGACGAGTAACCTCGCGACACATGAGATTGAGTCTTTGGTTCACCAAGCGAAAGACATTGATGCCAATATCGTCGCTGAAGCCATTCGCCCAACGTTGAATCAACACTTCAAGCCAGCCTTGTTGGCTCGTATGTCCGTGTTGCCATTCCTTCCACTTTCAGACGCAGCAATGACTGATATCATCCATCATAAACTGAAGAAAGTGTCTGAGCGCCTACAAAGCCACCACAAACTGGCACTTTGCTATGGTGATAACTTAGTGGAATTCGTATTAGGCAACTGCCGCCTTGCAGAGACGGGAGCTCGAAATATTGATGCCGTTATTAACCGTCAACTATTGCCGCAGCTTTCGACTCAACTACTGGTGAATGACAAGGATGATTCACATACTCAAATTGAAGTTTCTGTGGACGAGCAAGGAACTCTAACCTATGCGTTCAGCTAACCATAGTGAGCTTAGTAACGCCCTACTTGCGATCAGCCAATCTCTGGCTGATCGCAGCCAGTTAGCTCAAACTTTGGATGCCGTTCTCACAGCAGCAAGGCAAATGACTTTCGCGAAACATGGCATCATTTACGTGCTTGACCAAACCGGTCAAGCCTTGATTCCGAGCACCGCACACCACCATGAAAAAGTCATTGCCTCACATCCTTGGGAGCCTCTGCAGTTAGACACAGTAAGTGAAGCCGACCCATTCAACTTCGCCGTACGTAACGGCGAAGTTGTCTTGATCAATGAGCTATACACTTACAATGGTTATGACTGCGAAGGCATCTATCAAACCGAGCAAACGTTAGGTCTAAAAAGCAACAACTTACTTGCTTGGCCATTGATTGATGATGAAGGCAAAACCATTGGATTATTGGTTTTGCTCGATTTAAGCGTTATCGATAACGAAACCGCACTTACCGAGTTTTGCCGAATGGCGGCAAGTAATATTCGCCATGCCATTTGGTTAGAGCAATATGGACAAGTGATTAAGAGTTTAAGCGCCGATAACCAAGCATTGGTCCGTGAAAATACTCAGCTAAAAAAGCGGACAAAGAAAACCTATCAAGGTCCGATCGCTGAAAGTGAAGAGATGGTCAATGTATTGAGCCGACTTGATAAGGTGCTCTCTCTGCCTGTCGACGTCTTACTAAGAGGCGAGACAGGTGCGGGTAAAGAAGTCATTGCAAAATACATTCACGAAAACTCGAATCGTTCAGATCAAGCATTAATCGTTCAGAACTGCGCCGCAATTCCTGAACAACTTCTGGAATCCGAACTTTTCGGACACAGAAAAGGGGCATTTACCGGTGCAGACAAGGACAAAGTTGGCTTATTTGAAGCAGCAAACGGTGGCACCCTGTTCCTAGATGAAATTGGCGATATGCCAATGCTACTTCAAGCTAAACTACTGCGTGTGCTGCAAGAACGTAAAGTTCGTCCTGTTGGTGCCAGCAAAGAAATTGAAGTGGATGTCAGAGTCATTGCAGCGACACACTGTAATTTAATGCAGCAGATTAAAGACGGTGGCTTTAGGGCCGATTTATTCTATCGCTTGAATGTTTTCCCTATCACTTTACCACCACTGAGATCCAGACAAGCGGACATTATCCCACTTGCTGAGCACTTTGTTCAGCACACCACGACGATGTTAGGCTTGCCTCAATCACCAGGCTTGAGTGCTAATGTGAGAAACCAACTGCTCGCTTACCCTTACCCGGGTAACGTGCGTGAGCTTAAAAACATCATCGAACGCTCGGTTCTGCTTTCCGATTTCGAAACCATTACTCAGATTGAGTTTGGTGAACAGATCCCTGAAGAGGTAGAACACCATCAAGTCGTTGCTCCAGTTACATCGGCAATACAGCCCACGTTTGAACCTGAACCTCTAGGAGATGACGATGTCGCAGTTGGCCTAAAAGAGGTCGTCAGCCAATACGAACGTACCGTAATTATTGACTGCTTAAACTCTTGTAATTGGCACACGAAACGAGCGGCAGAGCAACTGTCGCTTCCATTAAGTACGCTCAATCACAAGATGAAGAAATACGATATTTCTGCGGCGGGTTGAGCTCCGTGGATGAGCAAACTGAGCAGATCGATTGATTAAGTTCCGATTGACAATAAAAACCGCCCTAAGGCGTAATGCCGTTCACTTAAGA
>NZ_JBFRST010000082.1:0-276 GCF_041473705.1 Vibrio sp. 10N.222.55.B11 | reverse complement strand
TGGCTGGGCTACCTGGATTCGAACCAGGGAATGCCGGCATCAAAAGCCGGTGCCTTACCGCTTGGCGATAGCCCAACAATGAATGTTCATCTAATGAAAGAAACACATTCTAAATAATGGTGCGGTCGGAGAGACTTGAACTCTCACACCTCTCGGCGCCAGAACCTAAATCTGGTGCGTCTACCAATTCCGCCACGACCGCAGCAAATCTTTGTAGTCATACTGAATATTGGTGATTCAATATAACGTTGTAATAGTGGCTGGGCTACCTGGATT
>NZ_JBFRST010000080.1:0-216 GCF_041473705.1 Vibrio sp. 10N.222.55.B11 | reverse complement strand
AGCTTTAGAATTACATGTTTACTTCGGTAAATATTAGTTTTGAAGTCAGTATTCGTTGAGTCACACCTATTAATTTAGGTAATCAAAACTTTAAATTGAAGAGTTTGATCATGGCTCAGATTGAACGCTGGCGGCAGGCCTAACACATGCAAGTCGAGCGGAAACGAGTTGTCTGAACCTTCGGGGAACGTTAATGGGCGTCGAGCGGCGGACGGG
>NZ_JBFRST010000079.1:28775-29542 GCF_041473705.1 Vibrio sp. 10N.222.55.B11 | reverse complement strand
ATTAGCTGAAAAACTGATAGGAACAACACCAAACCATAGCGTGACAATGTTCGATAAGGGGTTCTATTCTTTAGGTTTATTACATAAATGGCAAGACTCTGGCTCAGAGCGTCATTGGCTTATCCCCCTCAAGAAAAATACACAATATGACATTGTTCAATCTTTAGGGCGAAATGACAAACTGGTTCAATTACACAGTAACCCAAGGGCTAGAAAGCTATGGCCTGATTTACCAAAGTCGATAACCGCTCGACTTGTCACTCGTAAAATTAAAGGAAAAGACTACCAAGTATTAACCTCCATGACGGACTCCCTGCGTTACCCATCAAAAGATATTGCAGGCCTTTATGAACATCGTTGGGAAATTGAGCTAGGCTACCGAGAGCAAAAACAATACATGCTTGGAAATCGTCTCACGCTGCGAAGTCGTTTACCAGAACTGGTAAAGCAGGAGTTATGGGGCATCTTGCTTACTTACAATTTAATCCGATACCAGATGGTCGAGCTCTGCTTCAATTTAAAGGGAAATTACCTTCCTTATCAACTGAGTTTTAACGGCACATTAGCTCATGTATCTGCGTTACTTGTAGGCTTACCTTATTCAACACCAGGCGCAATACCTCGTCAGCTAAAGGGGTTCCACAACATGGCTGAAAGCTTAATACTTGAAGGGCGAAGGGAAAGGACATTCCCTAGAAGAGTTAAACCCAGACCACAACGGTATGCTAAGAACAAAAATGCCGTTCACTCTTAAGTGAACGGCATTA
>NZ_JBFRST010000079.1:0-28125 GCF_041473705.1 Vibrio sp. 10N.222.55.B11 | reverse complement strand
CTTAAGTGAACGGCATTAACCCTAAGGTGGCCGTTTTTCATTTCATTAAGTTTGAATTAGCTAAGCATTAAGCATTAAGCATGAGCAAGTGGAGTGGTTGATTGGCGTAACCATTCCAATGTATCACCTTCAACTAATGGGCTAACATCGTTCCATACTTTCTGGTGGTAATCATTAAGCCATGCAAGTTCAGGTCGTGTCAGTAAATCGACGTTGATGTTGCGCTTATCGATAGGGCAACGTGTTAGCGACTCAAACGTTAGTACTGAGAAGTCACCTTGAGTTGGCAGCTCAACCACCAGTTCTAGGTTTTCGATACGGATACCAAATTCATCTGCACGGTAGTAACCCGGCTCGTTTGATAACACCATGCCTTCAACAAGAGGTACATCGATTAGCTTCTTAGAGATGCTTTGCGGACCTTCATGAACACTTAGGAAATGACCAACACCGTGACCAGTACCGTGGTCGTAGTCGAAGCCTTCTGCCCATAAGTGTTGGCGAGCTAGAATATCAAGTTGGAAACCACGAGTACCCTGTGGGAAACGTGCACGCGCGATACCGATGTGACCTTTAAGCGCTAACGTGAACTGCTGGATCATTTCGTCGCTTGGCTGGCCAATCGCGATAGTTCGAGTGATGTCGGTTGTACCATCTAGGTACTGACCGCCTGAATCGACTAGGTAAAGAGTATTCATCTCTAACTGACCTGGTTCAGGTTGGTTCTCGTGGTTGTAGTGACACATTGCTGCGTTGCCGCCTGCTGCTGAAATCGTGTCAAAACTTAGGTCCATCAGCGTTGGGTCTTGTTCGCGGAATGATTGAACTTTGTCTGCTAGTACAGCTTCATTGTGCAGATTACCTTGCGTGACTTCTGCATCAATCCAAGATAGGAACTTCGCCATCGCAACACCATCACGAATGTGACACGCTTTCATGCCGGCAATTTCAGTTTCATTCTTTGCTGCTTTTGGCATTAGGCATGGGTCTGCTGCTTCAATGATATGAGCACCAGAGTTTTGTAGAACCAGCGTGTACCAAGCGTTACTGGTACCTGAATCGACAGATACATTTTTGCCTTCCAAAGATTGAAGGCGTGCTTCAAGCTCTGATGGGTGAGATACGCGTATACCATTGCCAACGTGTGCTTCAAAGCCCGTAGGAATACGAGCTGGGTCTAGGAAGAAGTCGACGCTTTCATCGGCGTGGATGATCGCATTGGATAACACAACAGGTAGGCGAGATACGTCCAAGCCGCGAATGTTAAGCAACCAACAGATCGAATCGAGTTCCGTAAGGATAGCGGCATCAGCACCTTTGGCTTTTAGTAAGCCAGCAATCTCCGCACGTTTGCTTTCACTTGATTGGCCTACTGCGTCTGTTGCCATTAAGCGAACATCAGATACCACCGGCTCAGGACGATCAGACCAAAGCTCATCAATTGGATTCGAAGATAGTGTTGTTAGTTCAACTTTCTCTGCCAGTTTAGCTTGAGCGCCTTTCAACCAAGCAGCAGTGTGCATGCGTGGGTCGAATGCAACCTTGCTGCCTTGTGCTAGAGAACTGGTGATCCAATCTAAAGCCGGCTCTTCAATAAGGTGGCGATACTCAAATAACTCTGCTGGTACCTGCTTACGAACCTGAACCGTGTAGCGACCATCAACAAAAATAGCAGCGTTCTCACGAGTGATAACTGCCGCACCAGCAGAGCCAGTGAAACCTGTTAACCAGTGAAGTCGCTCGTTATGAGCAGGAACGTATTCACCTAGATATTCGTCTTCATGTGGAATGATAACGGCATCTAGGTTGTTTGTTTCAAGCCAAGCTCGAACCGCAGCAACGCGTTCAGCAGTGATATTGTGCATCTGTGTTTATCCTTATTGTTAGGGTCCTTGTTAACACTCACAGTCGATATACATGCGAGGGGACTTATTAGGTCAATAAGCTAGCGCTTTTGTTCGTTTGCTGCAAACGCTGTACGCCATTTTTATCTAAGGTGCAGAGTTTTTTCTTTGATGATATCTCGCAGCCAAGTTAGCGCTGGGTCATTTTCTCTGTCACGGTGCCAAAACAGAGTGTATGCCATCGGTGGGAATTCCATTGGTAAAGGCACAACCACTAGGTCGAGTTGCTTGGCGACGAGGTAAGTAAAGTGGCTTGGTGCAGTAAACACAAAGTCGGTGTAAGTACACAGGCTTGCAGCGCTATTGAAGTCTGGAACAGAAATAGCGATATCACGTTGGTGACCAAGGTCGGCAAGTTTGTAGTCGAGTAGCCATCGATCGTTCCCATCACACCTTACTTGTACATGACGCTGCGCAAGGTAGGTTCCCAAATCCCATTTACCACGTAGAGCTGGGTGGTTACGCCTTAAGACACACATCTGTGCATCACGGTAGATCTCTTGTTCGCAGATGTCGTCTGGCGGCAGCATGGTTAAGCGCGCGTCGTTGATGTCGATGTCTTTGCCTGTGAGTCCGATATCTAACTCACCAAGCTGTAGCTTCTTAAAGGTTTGTTCGGTCCACGCATGGGTGTTGATATTAACCTTAGGTGCTTGTCGAAATATCGCCGGTAAGAAGTGAGGAAGAATCAGCGGGTAAACACTCTCAACGGCAGCAATGTGAAAGCTGTGGTCGCTATTGTTGGGAATGAATGTCTCAGGCTGAGTGAGAACATCAAGTTGGTTGATCAACGTTTCTAGCCGAGGCTTAAGGAAAACAGCTTTCGGTGTTGGACGTAGGCCATGAGCACTTCGTGTGAACAGGGGGTCATTAAATTGTTCACGAAGCTTGGCTAGCGACTTACTCACAGCCGATTGACTCAAGCACAATCGATGCGCAGTGCGAGTGACACTCAGCTCTTCCATCAGCACCTGCAAGCAAACCAGTAGATTGAGGTCGAGGCGTGATAGTTTCTCGATATTCATGTGAGTTTCCTATTTGGAATAATGCTAATGAGTATATGCCATTTTTGTTCATATCTTTAGTTGGTTATTATGCACCTAAATTAACTCATTCGGAGAATCTTGTGCCTTCTAACGCGCTTCCAACCCCTAGTAAACTGCAGGTTGCTTTATTGGCAATGTTGGTTTTATTTAGCCCTCTGGCTATTGATATCTACCTACCAGCTCTGCCACAAATTTCGACAGCGTTTCACGTGGAACATGCACTAGCACAAGATACGATTACCTGGTTTTTATTCGCCATGGGTGTCGGGCAATTATTTGCTGGCCCTTTGGCTGATAAGCTAGGACGTCGAACCGTTGCATTGGGAGGTGTTAGTATCTATGCATTGAGTGCTTGCTTGGCGTGGGCAGCTCAATCGATTGATATGATGCTAATGGCTCGGCTGCTACAAGGCTTAGGAGCTTGTGCGACTTCTGTAGCAGCCTTTGCAACGGTTCGCGATCTATTTGGCCCAGAGAAGAGTGGCCGTATGATCAGCTACCTTAATGGTGCAATCTGTTTTATTCCTGCTTTGGCACCCATTCTTGGCGCTTGGTTAACACATCAATTTGGTTGGCGCTCGAACTTTAGCTTTATGGCAGGCTTTGCTGTCGTTGTTGGCACTATCTTATTCTTCCAAATGAAAGAGTCTAACCCTGCGACAGAAAAGGTTGCGGTATTCAAGCTTGAGCGATACTGGTCAGTATTGAAAACACCATCATTCCTTTTCCACGCAACCTTGTGTCTGATGGCGATGGCGGTTATCCTCGCTTATGTAACCTCTGCACCAGTTGTGTTGATGGAAAACCTAGGCCTGACCATGAAAGAGTTTACTTTCTGGTTTGGTGTTAATGCGGCCATCAACATTGCAGCTGCGTTTACTGCACCTAAATTTATGGACCGTTTTGGTACCTATAAAGCACTGGTGGTTGGTATCTCGACGCTGGGCTTAGCGGGTGTGATTATGTTGGTGCTTGCTGAGCACGCTACTCCAATCGCGTTCATGCTACCGATCTTCTTATCGTCAGTTGGCTTTGCTTGGATTCTTGGTGCTGCGGCAGGTAAAGCTCTAGAACCTTTCGGTGACCGTGCGGGTACAGCTGCTGCGCTGCTTGGCTTGTTCCAAATGAGCGGTTCAGGGCTTCTTGTGGGTACCATGCAACGTCTTGATTTAACGTCGCAAGTGATGATTGCTCTGCAAATGTTCCTGATTGTTCCTGCGTTATTAGTGCTTGCGAGCAAAGCGGGTAAGTCTTGGCACACGACGTTTGCTAAGGCATAAGTTACAAGGGTGACAAAATATACAAATGGCGGTTTTCGAAACGTTAAAACATGGTATATTTGTCACTCATTGAAACGTTAGTCCCCAACGGAAAATACTGTAATGTCATTAACAACCTACGAAATGGCGCGCGTCTTAGAACAAATGGAAGATGCACCTGAAAAGGTCATGTTTGGTAAACTGCTTAAAGAGCTAGGCAACCAAAGTGAAGAGCGTATTCGCAGTGCGGCAAAACAAGTTCCAATCGATACTTTGCGAGATATCATTTACCAATTTCAGCGTGTGGTAGAGTCTCGTAAGGGTGAGCAGGTTCAGCTATTGGCAAAAGAACTTGCAGAGCAAGGCATCTCTGCTGAAGAGCTACAAGCTTTTCTAAATAAGTAAGCTTATCCCAGTTAAAAAAGAAACCACTCAATTGAGTGGTTTCTTGCGTTTGGGCTGTAGCATTTAGCTTTAGCAGTTCAAAAGAGGTGAAAACTTATTTTAATTCCTGAACTGCGCTTTCAAAACTCTATCAAGTGAGAATGGTCCTGCGCCCCACACGACAACGATAAGAATCATTAACCCCCAAAGCTGATGATCGTAGAAGCCTTGATCCCACAATACAGGGTAAGACACGACAGCAATGATATTGAAAACGAACAACACCGCAGCCATAGGTCGTGTTAATAAACCGAGCGCTAAAAACATCGGTAGAATTAACTCAGCGGCAGTGCCCATGTAAGCAGCCAATTCCCAAGGTAGCAGTGGCACTTGGTATTCCAATTCAAACAAGTAAAGCGTGCTATCCCAAGTAGCTATCTTGGTGAGTCCAGAATTAAAGAATACCCACGCCACCCAAAGGCGACAAAATAGTAGAAGCACTGGAACAAAAAGTGCCTGTGATTTCTCAATCAAACTGTCGTATTGAGCCATCATGTTCGTGACTGTGTTGTTATCCATGTTATGCCTCCAATTCGGCATTGATTGAAAAACCTGAGATGACGTTTAGCGCCATAACAGTATTCAGATGTTGTAGTAATAAAGGATCGATTGCTGAGAGTGTTCGACCTGATTGCAATTCAGTGAGGAGTTGGTGGCTCTCTTCACTCAAACTATGGCTCTCAACCTGTGAATTCTCAGCTCGGATTAACACCCCAAATTCAGCTTGGTTGATGTCTAGCCCATCAAGTTGCTGCTGATAGATGGCGTGTTCAAGCGCGATAATCGTGTAACTAGAATGAATCAGTGTTATTGAATCTTTGAGATGAAAGACTAAAGCGCCTTGTTGCTCTTGTGGTACATCTGCAAGGCAAGAAAGAGGTCTCTGGTCGACATGTGCTTGTGACGAAAACCTTACCAAGCTATCTTTCTGCCATTCATACAAAGCCACTTCACCGAGATAAGGTGCAGCCTCAATAACGGCAGGAAAGGCTTGGATAGTCTGTTCAAAGTGTTCACCGTAACCACTGACATCACCAGAGGTCGATGGATAATGTAAGACATGTTGACGAGCCATCTGTTGGAAGCACTCTTCACCAACCAACATTTCAGTGAGTGGGTAGGTTGCTGCCAGAACTTCGCTCAAGCTGATCACAAAGTTATTACGGTAAATCTGGATGCGTTGTTCATCGGTAAAATGGTCGCTCACTATGTCGCAGTACTCACCATTGTTTTGATAGCGTAGGGCGTTAGCAAACTCCAATTGAACCTCTGCTAGGGAGTGGCTCATGAGGCGCGACTCCTTTGGTTGAACTTGTCGTGTTGATACAAGATATCACTGGCTTTGGTTGCTTCAGCCAATAAAACTTGTGGCTCTGGGATATCGAGATCCCACTCAATCAAGGTATGGCGCAAACCATGTTGTGCAACCCAGTCAGTGTAGAGTTTCCAAACTTCGTCACAGACAGGTTTACTGTGTGTGTCTATCCAGATCTCACCTTGTTCAAGCTTCTTTTTGGTAAAACCTGCCAAGTGAATCTCTTCAACTTTGTCTGCTGGTATTCCGTTTAAGTACTCTTCACAACTAAAGCCATGATTAAAAGATGAGACGAAAATATTATTGAAATCGAGCAGTAGGCGACACTCAGTACGCTTTTGTACCTCAGCCAAAAACTCCCACTCAGGAATAGTAGAATGCTTGAAGGATAGGTAGCTCGATGGGTTCTCAATCAACATCGGGCGTTGCAAGCTGTCTTGAACCTCGATGACATTACGACAGAAGACTTCCAATGCTTCTTCTGTGTAAGGCAGCGGTAGCAAGTCATTGAAGTAATGACCACCTGTCTGACTCCAACTGAGATGATCAGAAACCAAGAAGGGCTCGATATCATCAATGAGTTCTTTTAACTGCATCAGATGATGTTGATTGATGCGCTCAACAGAACCTAGCGACAATCCAACGCCGTGACAACTTATGTTGTGTGCGTGACGAATCTCTCTCAGTTGTTGACGTTGCGGTGATTTCGCTAAAAAGTAGTTCTCGCTGTGCACCTCTAACCAACTCACTAAAGCTGGGTTTTGGCTAAAGAAGTCCAAGTGCGGTGTTCTAAGGCCAACCCCTGCGTTGGGATGAAGAGTTTGAGTCACAACGATTCTCCTAATGGAAAGTGGAGGTGAGCTGAATGTCAGCTCACCATACTAAGCAGCTCAATTATGATGATTGAGTGTTACCACCTGATAATTTGCCACACAGTCCTTTAGGAACGACCACGAATGCATCGGATTGGTTGTCTTCTTTGGCTGTACCCGCACATGAACTTGTTTTGGTTGCACAATCATTTTGGCCAGCTTTTGCAACGCCGTAGCATTTCTCTTTTGCTGCTGCTTCCGCAGGTGCTGATGTAAGAACTGCACCGCCGAACGCTAGTACACTTGTGATTGCAGCTGTAACAGCAAGATTAGAATTTTTCATAGTCATTCCCTCTAGGACTTAATAGTATTTTTATATCGCAGATTAATAAGTTGTTAACTTGCTTACTAAAAAGGATAGGAAGAACTCGGAAATAATTTCACTGCATTATAAAAAAAATCAATATTAATGATGTGTTAGCTATTAAGTTGCTGATTATATGATGTTATTTTTTGATTGTTTTTTCTTCTTATTATCCTAAACGCAGCCTAGTGTTTAGGTTATAATCAGCTTTTATGTATAAATACCCAGTAGTGAGCATATCCAATGATAGATCCTTCGCTTTTACTCGATGGCCTAAACGATAAACAACGTGAGGCGGTCGCAGCACCTTTAGAAAACCTACTTATTCTGGCAGGTGCTGGCAGTGGTAAAACGCGAGTGTTGGTGCATCGTATCGCTTGGCTGCAAAGCGTAGAGCAAGCATCACCGTTCTCTATTATGTCGGTTACCTTCACCAACAAAGCGGCAGCAGAGATGCGTGGTCGTATTGAAGAGTTGATGATGGGTAGTTCGTCAGGCATGTGGAACGGCACCTTCCATGGTATCTGTCACCGCATCCTTCGTGCTCACTACCTAGATGCAAAACTGCCAGAAGATTTCCAGATCATTGATTCTGATGATCAGATTCGTTTGCTACGCCGCTTAATCAAGGCGCAAAACCTCGATGAAAAGCAGTGGCCTGCTAAGCAAGCTTCTTGGTGGATCAATGGCAAGAAAGACGAGGGGTTACGCCCAAGTCACATTGACGCCTACCATGATCCAATAACTCAAACGTGGTTAAAGATCTATTCTGCTTACCAAGAAGCATGTGACCGTGCTGGTTTGGTCGACTTTGCGGAAATCTTGCTGAGATCGCATGAACTATTACGCGATAAGAAACACATTCGAGAGCATTACCAAGCACGCTTTAAGCATATCCTTGTCGATGAATTCCAAGATACCAACAACATCCAATACGCTTGGCTTCGGATGATGGCTGGCCCAGATTGTCGCGTGATGATCGTAGGTGATGATGACCAATCTATCTATGGTTGGCGTGGTGCGAAGATCGAAAATATTCAGAAGTTCTTGGATGAATTCCCAGGAGCTTCGACGGTTCGACTTGAACAAAACTACCGTTCAACTAAAACCATTCTGCAGGCGTCGAACGAGCTTATCTCGAACAACACCGAACGTATGGGTAAAGAGCTGTGGACCGATGGTAACGATGGCGAGCCAATCTCTGTGTACTCAGCTTATAACGAGCTAGATGAAGCACGTTTCACGGTCAGCAAAATCAAAGAGTGGCAAGAGAAAGGCGGTGCGTTAGAAGATACCGCGATGCTTTATCGTAATAACGCCCAATCTCGTGTTCTTGAAGAAGCTTTGATCCAAGGTGGTCTACCTTACCGAATCTACGGCGGCATGCGATTCTTCGAGCGTCAAGAAATCAGAGACGCCTTGAGCTACATGCGCCTCATGAGCAACCGCAGTAATGATGCCGCGTTTGAACGTGTGGTTAATACGCCAACGCGTGGCTTGGGTGATAAAACGTTAGAAACGATTCGTCTTGCTGCTCGTGATCGTGGTGCAACCATGTGGGAAGCCAGTGTTGCTTTGATAGAAGAGCAAGTGCTACCCGGTCGTGCTGCGGGCGCATTAAGTCGTTTTATCGAGCTGATTAATGCGCTTGAAGATGACACGTTGGAACTTAGCCTGCATGAACAAACCGACCACGTGATTAAATCGTCGGGTCTGTTTGCTATGTACGAGCAAGAGAAGGGTGAGAAGTCGAAGGCACGTATCGAGAACTTGGAAGAATTGGTAACGGCAACGCGCCAGTTTGAAAAGCCGGAAGAAGCGGATGAGATGAGCATGCTGACGGCGTTCTTAACTCACGCAGCTTTGGAAGCGGGTGAAGGTCAGGCCGATGAGTTTGACGATGCGGTTCAGTTAATGACTTTGCACAGTGCTAAAGGCCTAGAGTTTCCAATGGTGTTCATGGTGGGTGTCGAAGAAGGCATGTTCCCAAGCCAGATGTCGGCCGAAGAAGCGGGGCGTTTAGAAGAAGAGCGTCGCCTGTGTTACGTAGGCATGACCCGTGCGATGGAGAAGCTTTACATCACTTATGCTGAGATGCGTCGTCTGTACGGTCAGGACAAATATCATAAGCCATCACGTTTTATTCGTGAGCTGCCAGAAACCTGTCTGGATGAAGTGCGTATGAAAGCGCAAGTCAGCCGCCCTGCAAGCAGTGGTCGCTTTAGCCAAACCGCTGTGAAAGAGAACTTCAATGAAACAGGCTTTAGCTTGGGCTCTCGCGTGAAGCACCCTAAGTTTGGTGAAGGCACCATCATCAACTTCGAAGGAAGTGGCCCACAAAGCCGAGTTCAAGTGGCGTTTAATGGTGAAGGGATTAAGTGGTTAGTGACGGCTTACGCGCGTTTAGAACAGCTTTAATCTGCTACTTTAATATCTAAAAAGCAGTTTGGTCTTTAAAAACCGTTCAGCATTCAAAAGTAATCCGCATTAAAAACAGAAAGAGCAGCCAATGGCTGCTCTTTTTTATTGCTCGAAACCAGTCTAAATAGGCAGGTTCCGAGCTTAAGGCATTCCTGCCTAGAAAGGAGACTTACAGTGCTGCAAGTGCCGCTTCGTAGTTTGGTTCTTCAGTGATCTCTGCAACCAACTCACTGTGTGTTACCACACCCTTTTCATCAACAACGACAACTGCACGTGTTGTTAGGCTTGCTAGTGGACCTTCAGCAATCGCTACGCCGTAGTCTGATGCGAATGTAGGAGAACGGAAAGTTGAAGCGTGTTGAACGCCTTCAATGCCTTCTAGTTCGCAGAAGCGACCTGCAGCAAATGGTAGGTCAGCAGAAATACAAACAACCACCGTGTTCTCAAGCTCTGCCGCTTTTGCGTTGAACGTACGTACGCTCGTTGCACAAGTTGCTGTGTCGATGCTTGGGAAGATGTTTAGAACCACTTTCTTGCCTGCAAGAGAAGCAAGAGTCAGTTCAGAAAGATCGCCTGCAGTTAGTGCAAAGCTTGGTGCTTGTTCGCCAGTTTGTGGGAATGTGCCAGTTAGCGGTACAGCAGCGCCTTTGAAGGTAACGTGTGACATGAATTTGTCCTTAGTTTACTTATGGTTATGAAACTAGTTGAGCCTAGTAAGACTTACGTTACTCGGAAGTGGTTAAGAAGTGAATTATTTAAATGTCAGAATTGTAATCAAAGGTCTTTGATTTATTTGTTTTAGGGGAAGAAAAAGCGGGACGACAGATAAAGAAAAACCCCGAGAGCTTGCGCTCATCGGGGTCTATAGTCTTACTCGCAGCAATCAGGCTACTAAGTGTGCTCCATGCATCAAATCCATGATAGTGTGCTGTTATCCTTCAGCGTATTCCTTTCGTCGCCTTCCTAGCGGTGTCCTTGATCTTATCCTGATCTGCCAACAATCCTCGTTAGCGCGCGTCACTTGTTCCTTGAGCGGTGTCCTTTACATCATCCTGATGTTCAGTCCTTTCCTCGTCCAGAGGTGTCCATTGTCTTTCCTTAGTAGCAACCATCCTAGTTACTATTGCGTCCATTCAATGTCCATTTCGCTATCCATGCCGATTATTCATCCTGAGTAATCGAATCTTCATCCTGAAGATAACCAAGTCCTTGGCGTTTCCTGTTCCGTGTCAGCATCCTTCCGACACCATTCATATTACCGATTCCTTATTTATCAGCAATGGTGCATAAGCGAATTTCTATATAATTATTTGAATGATAAATGTACGTATTGTTTAATTTCAATCGGTTACGGTTTGTGGGTGACTAATTTCGTCATCAAATATCGATATTTACTCACTGCCTTGTGAGAGATCTCGCACAAGGCTGCGAGTAAAAAGGGAGGATTATTCCCTATTGGCCAATAGCTGCACCTTCACGGCGAGGGTCTGCAGCACCTTCTAGACCATCTTTTGTGATGCGAATAGCGTGTAAACCCGAGTTAAGATCGCGAATGTTGACCTCAAATCCCATCTTTTCTAGCTCAGGTTTGAAGTTTTCCGCAGATGTTCCTTTTTCCAAATCTAAGGTTCCGAAACGGTTTAGGAAGTGCGGTTGGTTGATCGCTTGCTGGATATCCATGTCCCACTGGGTATGGGCAATAATAGCTTGTGCTACATAACCTATGATGCGGCTACCACCCGGAGAACCGATCGCCATATAAGGCTTATCGTCTTGCATGATAATGGTCGGCGCCATTGAAGAACGTGGACGCTTACCTGGTTCAAGTCGGTTCGCGATAGGCTTGCCATCGTTATGAGTCTTGAATGAGAAGTCGGTCAGTTCGTTGTTGAGTAGGAATCCTCTTACCATCAGGCGTGAGCCAAATGCGTTCTCGATGGTGGTGGTCATCGATACGACATTGCCATCACTATCGACAATGTTGAAGTGGCTGGTGGACGGCAACTCAATAGAAACATCTTGGCTTCTCTGCATCGCATGATCCCACGGTGGGGTGCCTGAAGGTGCGCTGTCTAATGCCTTACCTGCGGTAATTAACTGAGCACGCTCCTGCAAATAGTCAGTATTCACTAACCCTTGGGTTGGCATAGGCACATAATCTTGGTCTGCCATGTACATACCACGGTCTGCAAAGGCTAAGCGAGAAGCGTCTGCTAACACTTGCCAAGATTTTGCGTCGTTTGGCCCCCATGATTTGAGGTCAAACTGCTCAGTCATTGCAAGGATTTGTCCAACCGTTAACGCACCAGAGCTTGGTGGCCCCATTCCGCAAATATCGTAGCTTTCATAAGCAGAACAAACCGGTTCGCGCTGCTTGATCGAATAGGCGTCGAAATCTTTCTGTGCCAATACGCCCGGGTTACCTTTCGCTGTTTGTACTGTGTTAATGATGTCGGCAGAAATCTCACCTTGGTAGAAAGCTTTAGCACCATCCTTCGAGATAGCGTGTAACGTTGCCGCGTATTCAGGGTTCTTAAGTTGCGTGCCAGCGGCTTTCGGGCTGCCATCGGCATTGAAGAAGTAGGCTTTAGTTGTCGCAAAGCGGCTCAGACGTTCTTGGTCGTTTTCGATCAAGGTGGCTAAACGTGGGCTGATAGTAAAACCTTCTTCAGCTAACTGAGCGATAGGTTTAATCAGTGATGCCCATTCGAGCTTGCCGTATTTCTGGTGAGTGTCCCACAGCAATTGCACCGTGCCCGGCGTGGCAACAGAACGACCGCCAACCACGGCATCATAGAATTTAAGCGGTTGTCCGTTTTCGTCTTGGAATAGACGTGGGGTGGCATCAAGTGGCGCAGTTTCACGGCCATCGTAGGTCTTGAGCTGTTTGTCTTTGCCATCAAAATAGACAAGGAACGCGCCGCCACCAATACCTGATGACTGAGGTTCCACTAAGCCAAGCATAAGCTGCACGGCAACCATGGCGTCAATTGCGTTACCACCACGAGCAAGTACATCAGCACCGGCTTGTGTTGCAAGAGGGTTGGCTGCGGTGACCATCCAATCGTTGGCTTTAACGAGTTGTTTGGTTTCTAAACCACTACTTTGTTCGGGTGCGACGGAATCGGCAGCTTGATTTGCCCAACTGACGTGAGAGGCAAAAAGTAGGGTAGAAGTGGCGAGGGTTGTTAGTTTTGTTTTCCACTGCATGATCTTCTCCTTTTAATATGCAGAGCTAGATTGGCAGCGGAAAGATTAGATAGCCAGTGCGTTGTTAACGAATTGTAATCTTGATTCGAATTTAAGCGATTAAACCGGACAGCGACTGCCAAAGAATACTCGCGCCAATCAGGCTGAATACCACGCCACATAAGCCATCGATGTATACCGTTGCTTCGCTAAGTTTCTTCTGTAGAGCCTTAGTCGAAAGCATCCACGCCAGTAGTGAAAACCAAAACAGAGACAGACCAAACAAGATAATAAGCGCAAAGCCTTTACCTGATAGAGACATGTCGGCAGGCACTAAGCTCGACATCAAGCTAATAAAGAACACCAAAGCTTTTGGGTTGAGAATATTGGTCGCAAACCCTTTCGAAAATGCCTGACGCTTGTTGGTCAGAATCAGATCTTTGGCATTGACGGTATCGTCGTCATCGTCGTGGTTCTGAATGATTTGCCAGGTTGCTTTAAGTGCACCGTAGCCTAAGTACAGCAAGTAGCTACCGCCAGCCAACTGGATAATGGCAAATAGGGTTGGTTGCTGGTGGACTAGGTAACTGATTCCCGTCAGGCTGAGCAACGAATGCAGTAAGATCCCGCAAGATAAACCAAGCGCAATGTACAAGCCTGTTTGTCTGCCGTGGCGTGTCGCATTTTGCACGACTAACGCAAAGTCAGGGCCGGGGCTCATCAAAGCGATGAAATGGATAGAGGCGAGGGTGATCAGTATGGTGACTTCGTTCATGTCAGTTCTCAATAACGTTGCCGCTATTATTAAATAAGTAATCGTATTGAGCGTAGCTTACCGCGATTTGAAATCGAGCAATTGTAAATTATCAACACTTAGTTGATTTGTGAGGGTGGTACGCCGAATGTGGTTTTGAATGCCTTGGAGAAGTGTGCTTGATCATAGAAGCCTACTTGGTGCGCGACTTTAGTACCACAGATCCCAGATTTAATCAGGCGCATGCTCTGTTCCATACGTAAACGGCTCAGCCACGCGTAAGGGGTGATGCCCATTCTGTTCTTAAAGTGGCGTTGGAATTGAGTTGTGGTTAAGCCGCACAGCTCAGACAGTTGTTCTAATCGCACTGGCTGGTCCAAATTCGCCATCAAATAGTCTTTGAGTGTATTAATCGATTGATTACCCAGTTTGATGTCACTCTTCGATCCAAATTTTGCATAACGATCGACAATCGTTGAGAACCCCTCGAATGGTAAGCAATCTTGAGCGAGTTGGCTGATGCTTTGATTGATTAACAGGCCGTGTAAGTTGCGTAATTGTAAAAACGCAGCTTGATCGGAGAGGATCAACTCAGAAAAGCCTAATGTGTGACCATTTTGCTTGGGATCGGCAAGATCTTGAAACCATTGAGGAGAAACTGCAAACACACTGACTTGATAACCTGAATCGAGTTTGGAGTGCCCATCATGCAGCTCATCAGGTGGCATGATAACCACTTGGCCTGCACCGACATGGTGGCTCGCCCCTTTATAGGCGAATTTTTGCTGCCCTTGGGTAATTAAGCCGATGTGAAAGTCCAAATGATAGTGACGCTGAAAAGCAAACTCTTGGTATTGAGCTTGGATCAGGCTGATATCTTCTGTTGGGGTAGAGTAGTAGTGGACTTTATCCATGGTACAAAAAAGCTTGGTCAAATAGTCATCAATTCAACCAAGCTTATCTGCGTATTAAGGGATTGTCTTGTAAAAAACGATCAATATCACTGTTTCGCGCGTTTGTTCTTCTTGTTGTTACGCAGGCCATCAAAGCTGAAAATAACCAGTGCTCCCCATATGAAAGCAAAGGTGATCGCTTTATCTGAGGTAAAGGCTTCGCCGTAGATCAGAACCGCCAGTAAGAACATCAAGCTTGGACCGATGTACTGGAAGAAACCGAGTGTTGATAGCTTCAAGCGAGTTGCAGCGCCAGTAAAACACAGCAATGGAACCGTGGTGATCACACCGGCAGCAACCAGTAATAGGTTGAGTTGCATCGGGTTCATCGATAAGTTTGAGGTCGGGCTATCGGCAATAAACAGTAAGTAGGTTGCGGCTAGAGGCAGCATCACCAGAGTTTCAATGAACAGACCCGTTTGTGCTTCTAAGCTGACTTTCTTACGCAGCAAGCCATAAAAGCCAAAGCTAAAGGCTAGGGCAATGGCGACGATAGGCACTGAGCCGAAGGCAATTAATTGGATTAATACGCCAATCGCAGCCAGAGCCACAGCAAACCATTGCAGCTTACGTAAGCGTTCGCCAAGGAAGAGCATCCCAAGTAACACGTTAATCAGCGGGTTGATGTAATACCCCAAACTGGCATCGAGCATGTGATTGGAGTTCACCGCCCAGATAAAGATCAGCCAGTTAGCACCCACCAAAATAGACGTCGCTACCAAATAGAGCATTTTTGGTTTTGAGGTCAGGGTATCGCGGACTTTACGCCAGCTGCGGCCAATGTGCAGTAAGAAAGCGAGTAGGAAAAAAGACCATACTACACGGTGGCTGAGGATCTC
This sequence comes from Vibrio sp. 10N.222.55.B11, assembly GCF_041473705.1. Taxonomy (NCBI): domain Bacteria; kingdom Pseudomonadati; phylum Pseudomonadota; class Gammaproteobacteria; order Vibrionales; family Vibrionaceae; genus Vibrio; species Vibrio sp. 10N.222.55.B11. The sequence continues at coordinate 12,825 of NZ_JBFRST010000079.1, read as the reverse complement.
TAACGGGGAAACGTCACTTAAAGATTTGAAATATATAGGGGCGATACCCCACATTGTGTAAGCGCCGACGGCAAGCAAAACTCCTTGGCGCGTACGTTGTTGTTCTTCCTGTGTCATGCATCTTTCTCTAGCACTGAGTGCTTATTAATAAGATTTATAAGAGAGTTGGTCAGTATAGGAGCGATAACCCTTTTCACCTAACAATTTGCGGTTTAATTCGCCAGCGTTCCCCTCTACAATGTGCGACTTGCTTGCCGAAGATGCTTGCTGATTTCATACCTCGATTAGGAACCACAATGACCGCCACTCTGATTGCTGAGCAAATACCAACTCCCGCGAATGATGCGCAAACCATCTTGCAAGATGTGTTCGGCTATCAAAGCTTTCGCGATGGTCAGCAAGAGGTCATTGATTTGGCCGTTGAAGGCAAAGACAGCTTGGTGATTATGCCAACCGGTGGTGGTAAATCTCTGTGTTACCAAATTCCGGCTTTGGTTCGTGAAGGGCTGACTCTGGTTATCTCACCGCTGATCTCGTTGATGAAAGACCAAGTCGACCAATTGAAGGCCAATGGTGTTGCCGCTGAGTGTATTAACTCTTCAATGCCACGTGACCAATTGCTGAATGTGTTCAATCGTATGAACTCAGGTCAGCTGAAAATGGTGTATGTGTCACCAGAGCGTGTGTTGATGCGTGATTTTATCGAGCGTCTTCAAGGTTTACCGCTTTCGATGATTGCAGTCGATGAAGCGCACTGTATCTCTCAATGGGGTCACGACTTCCGCCCTGAATACGCATCATTAGGTCAGCTTAAACAGTATTTCCCGCATGTGCCTTACATGGCGCTCACAGCAACCGCTGATGATGCGACGCGCAAAGATATTATCTCGCGCTTACAGCTCCTGGACCCGCATACTTACTTAGGCAGCTTTGATCGCCCTAATATTCGCTACAACTTGGTTGAGAAGCACAAACCCGTGTCACAGGTGGTTCGCTACCTAGAAACACAAAAGGGCAATTGCGGCATCATCTACTGTGGTAGCCGTAAGAAAGTGGAGATGGTGACCGAGAAGCTGTGCAATAACGGTATTCGCGCCGCGGGTTATCACGCTGGTATGGACACCGATGAGCGTGCTTACGTTCAAGAAGCCTTTCAACGCGATGATATTCAGATCGTGGTCGCGACTGTGGCTTTCGGTATGGGCATCAACAAACCCAACGTACGTTTCGTGGTGCACTTTGATATCCCACGTAATATCGAGTCTTACTATCAAGAGACAGGCCGTGCAGGTCGTGATGGTTTGCCTGCTGAAGCGATGATGTTGTTTGACCCGGCTGATATGGGTTGGCTGCGTCGTATGCTAGATGAGAAAGAAGAAGGCCCACAGAAACAAGTTGAGATGCACAAGTTGAATGCGATGAGTGCCTTTGCTGAAGCGCAAACGTGTCGTCGTCAGGTTCTGCTTAACTATTTTGGCGAATATCGCGAGAAGCAATGTGGCAACTGCGATATCTGCTTAGATCCACCAAAACACTTTGACGCGACCCAAGAAGCACAGAAGGCGTTGTCTTGTGTGTACCGTGTGAATCAGTCATTTGGTATGGGCTACGTGGTCGAAGTAATGCGAGGCATGCAGAACATCCGTGTCCGCGATAATGGTCACGATAAGCTATCTACCTACGGTATTGGCCGCGATCACAGTCATGATTACTGGATCAGTATCTTCCGTCAGCTGATTCATAAAGGCTTGCTGTTCCAGAACATCACTCGTAACTCAACTTTACAGCTAACAGAAGAAGCCCGCCCGCTGCTGCGCGGTGAGATGTCTTTGGAATTGGCTGTTCCTCGTTTAGATACAGCGGTGCGTAATGCTAAGTCCGATAAGTTAAGCAGCAAGAATTACGATAAGAAGCTGTTTGCGAAACTGCGTAAGCTGCGTAAGTCGATTGCTGATGAAGATGGCTTGCCACCATATGTGGTATTCAGTGACGCGACCTTGATTGATATGGCTGAAATACTACCTACTTCATACGGAGAAATGCTGGCAGTCAACGGTGTCGGTCAACGTAAACTCGATAAGTACGCAGACCCATTCCTAGATCTGATTCAAGAACACATCACCACACACGGCTAGTTTGCGAGAAACGTCTAACTAATAGAAAAAGAATAAGGTTGATAGGGACATGACAACACAAACAGAATTTGGCTTAAGAGAGTATTTAGCTGAGGAAGGGCGTTTATTGATTACGTCTCCAAGTTTTGATTTTGATTCTTATGAAGTGCTAGGTGAAAAGCTGGTGGCGTTGTTGTCAGCGTCAGTTGTTGAAAAGCAATGGGACGCCGATATGCATTCTTGGTTGATTGATTTTGAAGATTGCCGAATGTTCTTAAAGTCCGAACATTACAGTGAATCAATTTGGTTTGAGTCGTTAAACGCTGAAGAAAGCCGAGAAGAGTTTGATTATCTCGCGACGCTTTTCAAGCGCGGTTTTTAACTTTTGGCATCTCTTCTAAAACACAGCTTCTAGAGCTATTCACCAATAAAAGTGAGAATAAACGTTTGCGTTTGTTCTCACCGTTGCAGCCAATATTGATTAATGTATAATCGCCCGCCGCTCAGCAGAGCAATTTTTAGATACATTTTTTAATTCACATTATTGGTAAGAGCTTTCTTGGATTATTCGAAGAAATGACTCGATTTGGGTTCCCTCACCCCCAAACCAAACTAAAAAGGTACAGCATGAGTAACTTTACCCCTGCGCAACAGCGCAAAGCCCTAGCACTATTAGTTTTGTTCCATTTGGTGATTATTGCGTCAAGCAACTATCTGGTTCAGCTACCTTTTACCGTCTTCGGTATGCACACCACTTGGGGTGCTTTCACTTTCCCGTTTATCTTCCTAGCGACCGATCTGACCGTACGCATTTTTGGCGCGCAGCTTGCCCGTAAAATTATTTTCTTAGTGATGTTACCAGCGCTGGCCGTTTCTTATTTCTTGTCAGTGGTGTTCTTTGAAGGTTCATTCCAAGGCTTTAGCCAATTAGGTGAGTTCAACTTGTTTGTTGCTCGTATCGCCGCGGCGAGCTTCATGGCTTATTTACTGGGTCAGATCTTAGATGTGCATGTTTTCAACCGCCTACGTCAGCTTAAACAGTGGTGGGTTGCCCCAACATGTTCAACGCTATTCGGTAATGCCATTGATACAATCGCTTTCTTTGCGATTGCTTTCTATCAAAGCCCAGATCCATTTATGGCCGAGCATTGGACTGAGATTGCTTTAGTCGATTACGGATTCAAACTTATCATCAGCTTAGGCTTGTTCGTGCCTATGTACGGCGTGCTTCTTAACTACATTGTTAGAAAGCTAACCGCAGTGAACCCTGACTTTAAAGCGACAGGCGTGAACGCTTAAGTTTGAGATTTGTAACACAAAGCATTAATGCAGCGATAAGAAAAAGCCCAAGTTAGTCTACTAACTTGGGCTTTTTTTAATTTCTAGCGTCAGATACTAATATCAGAGGCATTTAATATTCAATGGCCAGCCAATATCGGTTTGTCTATTCGACTCGATCTCTAGCTCTGCAGCGGTCAGCGGATTGTCAGCTAACCATTGCTTAGAAAGCGTTAGGGTTAGATTGTTGTCATTCGTCGTCAGTTTGAACTCAGGCTCTAGCGCTGGGTTACGACGGTGGGTCAGCAAAATAGCTAAACGCAGAATACGTAAAATACGCTTGCTGCTGGTGCCTGAGATAGCGTGTTGCTCTGGTAATGAGGTTAACTGTTCACGGTAGCGACGAGTTAACTCACCCAAGTAGTGCTTTTGCGCTCGAGTAAAGCCAGGTAGGTCTAAGTTTTGCAGCAGATAAGCGCTGTGCTCACCGCCTTTTTTGAAATCGATGGTTAAACCAATCTCGTGAAGCTTAGCTGCCGTTTGCAATAGCACACCAGCTTGAGGTTCTGAAACCCACGCTTCGGCGCCCGCTTGGTCTAGCAGCGTTTGTGCGACTACAGCTACTTGTTCACCGTAGCTTACGTCCATTTGGTAGCGTGATTGAACACTCTTAATGGTACGCGCTCGGATATCTTCTTGGCGAAGCTCATCAACCATCTCGTAGGCTAGGCCTTCACGGAGTGCGCCGCCTGCGAGTGTCATTGAATCTATTTCAAGCAACTCAAAAATAGCAATAAGAATGGAAAGGCCACTCGGGAACACTAATGCGCGTTCAAGGGTAAGTCCTTCGATTTCTAGCTCTTCCAAGCGCTCAGTAATCATCGCTTGTTTCTGTAGACGCTTAAGTTTGGCATGAGTAATCACTTCATCCATGCCTTGCGCCAACATGATCTCTTGCAGTGCTTGAACGGTACCGCTGGCGCCCACACACACATCCCATCCGATATCAGTGTAGCTATCTAGGATAGGAGCCAACGTCGACTTCGCCGCTTCAATGGCGTTGTTAAAGTTGGTAGCGGTTAATTGGCGGTTTTTAAAGTGGCGCTCAAGCCAAGTAACACAGCCCATCTTTAGGCTGGTTAGGGCTTTCGCTGAGAAGCCTTCACCAATGATCATCTCGGTGCTTGCGCCACCAATATCAACAACCAGTCGGCGGCCGCTGCCACCAGAAGTGTGTGCTACGCCTTTATAGATAGTCGCAGCTTCTTCTTCTCCGGAGATAACATTGATGTCGTAACCAAGGATCTGGTTCGCTTTCTCTAGAAATATATCCACATTGATAGCAGTACGTAGGGTCGCTGTACCGACAATGCGGATATTTTCTTTCGGAATATCTTGCAGTCGCTCTGCAAAGAGACTCAAACAGTCCCAACCGCGCTGCATGGCTTCTGTACTAAGCGCATTATTTTCATCTAAGCCTGCAGCTAAACGCACTTTGCGCTTAATTTTAGCCATGGTTTGTACGCTGCCATCGATATGACGCACAACGAGCATATGAAAACTGTTCGACCCGAGGTCGATTGCAGCGTAAAGCGGGGGTGACACTGTTTGACTCATAAGCGACTAAGCTTCCTTGTTATGACGCGGTTGGCGTGGGCGACGGTTCTGGTTTGGTTTACGGTTCCCGTTGCGTGGGCCATTGTTGTTTGAGCGGCGTTGTTGCGGGTTACGTGTACGTAAGCGCAATGGTGCTGGTAGATCTTCTAGCAGTGCAGAAGCATCGTAGTCAGACACAGGGATCGCGTGCTCAATGTATTCTTCGATTGGTGGCAAGTTGATTGCGTAATCTTCACAAGCAAAGCTGATCGAGTGACCACTTGCACCAGCACGACCTGTACGGCCGATACGGTGAACGTAATCTTCACAGTCATCAGGTAGGTCGAAGTTGAATACGTGTGTTACTTGAGGAATGTGTAGACCACGTGCTGCAACGTCGGTTGCGACAAGCAGGTCAACATCACCTTTAGTGAATTGCTCAAGAATCTTTTCACGTTTCTTCTGAGGAACATCGCCAGTTAGCAGGCCAACACGGTGACCATCTGCAGCTAGGTGACCCCAAACAGACTCACATTTGTGCTTAGTGTTAGCGAAGATGATAGCGCGCTCTGGCCACTCTTCTTCAACTAGAGTCTGCAGCAGTGCCATTTTGTGTTCGTTTGATGGGTAGAACAGCTCTTCCTGAATGCGGTGACCTGTTTTACGCTCTGGCTCAACAACAACATGCTCTGGGTTGTGCATGTGTTCGAACGCTAGCTCTTGTACGCGGTAAGACAATGTCGCAGAGAACAGCATGTTCAGGCGATCTTTTGGCTCAGGCATACGGCGGAACAAGAAGCGGATGTCTTTGATGAAACCAAGATCGAACATGCGATCAGCTTCGTCAAGAACAACAGCTTGAATGTGGTTAAGGTTAAATACCTTCTGCTTGTAGAAATCGATGATGCGGCCAGTCGTACCAATTAAGATATCTGCGCCTTCTTCGATTTTACCTAGTTGCTTGTCGTAGCTTTCGCCACCGTAAGCAAGTGCTGCCTTGATACCTGTGCTTTCAACCAGAGAGTCAGCATCGTTGTAGATCTGAATCGCGAGTTCACGCGTTGGTGCCATAATAATCGCACGTGGCTGGTTAGGCTTACGCCCTTCATGCTCAGATGTTTTTAGCAGGTGGTTAAAAGTAGCAGTAAGAAACGCAAGCGTTTTACCAGTACCCGTTTGGGCCTGGCCTGCAATGTCTTGGCCGGTGAGCAGTACCGGGAGCGCCAAGGCTTGGATAGGGGTACAATAATCGAACCCTTTTTTCTCCAATCCTTCAATGACTTGCGGAAGTAAATCCAAGTCGGCGAACTTTTGCTCTGTGATATGCGTCTTTTTCATTGCTATAGAATATCAGCTTAAGCTTGCAATACGAAAGTAAATACATTCCAATAGGGCATCTATTTACTGGTTATCATCCAACCAGTTCTAAAAAATACATTGGAGTGGAAGATGAGTGATAAGATTTTGCAGCTAACTGATGACGGTTTTGATAACGATGTAATCAATGCTGCAGGCCCTGTTCTTGTTGATTTTTGGGCAGAATGGTGTGGTCCATGTAAAATGATTGCGCCGATTCTTGATGAAATCGCAGACGAGTACGAAGGCAAGCTCACAATCGGTAAATTAAATATCGACCAAAATGCTGGTACTCCACCAAAGTTTGGTATTCGCGGTATTCCAACGCTACTTCTTTTCAAAGATGGCGGCGTAGCAGCGACTAAAGTTGGTGCATTATCTAAAACTCAACTTAAAGAGTTCTTAGACGCTAACCTTTAATCAGGTCAGCATTTGAAAAGAAACCGTGCAGTTAACAAATGCGCGGTTTTGTTTTTTCTAAGCTATGGACTAGTCTTAGTTTTAGTGCTAATTTATCGCACGTTAATTGAACGAATTTCTCTTCTTGGTCGATCCTGTGACCAAATCCTTCTTAACTTAAGAAAACAGATCCTATTTTGACTAAACAAACTTCCACCACTATGAATCTTACTGAACTGAAGAACAGACCTGTGTCTGAGCTTGTTAAACTTAGCGAAAGCTTAGGTCTTGAAAATCAAGCTCGCCTAAGAAAACAAGACATTATCTTCTCCATCCTTAAAGCGCATGCAAAAAGTGGTGAAGACATCTTTGGTGATGGTGTTCTAGAAATTCTTCAAGACGGTTTTGGTTTCCTACGTAGCGCCGACAGTTCATACCTGGCTGGCCCAGATGATATCTACGTATCACCAAGCCAAATTCGTCGTTTTAACCTACGTACAGGTGACTCTATTGGCGGTAAAATCCGTCCACCTAAAGATGGTGAGCGTTACTTTGCACTGCTTAAAGTAAACACGGTTAACTACGACAAGCCAGACAACGCACGTAACAAGATTCTTTTCGAAAACCTTACTCCTCTTCACGCTAACGAACGTATGGTGATGGAAGCGGGTAATGGTGCGACTGAAGATATTACGGCTCGTATTCTTGACCTTGCATCTCCAATTGGTAAAGGTCAGCGTGGTCTGATTGTTGCTCCGCCTAAAGCGGGTAAGACAATGCTTCTGCAAAACATTGCTCAAAGCATTGCACGTAACCATCCTGAGTGTGAACTAATGGTTCTACTTATCGATGAGCGTCCAGAAGAAGTAACAGAAATGCAGCGTCTAGTTAAAGGCGAAGTGGTTGCTTCAACATTCGATGAGCCAGCATCTCGCCACGTACAAGTTGCAGAAATGGTTATCGAGAAAGCGAAGCGCCTTGTTGAACACAAGAAAGATGTAGTTATCCTACTGGATTCTATTACTCGTCTAGCTCGTGCTTACAACACTGTGATTCCTTCATCAGGTAAAGTTCTTACTGGTGGTGTTGATGCGAATGCTCTACATCGTCCAAAGCGTTTCTTCGGTGCGGCACGTAACGTAGAAGAAGGCGGTAGCTTAACGATCATCGCAACAGCACTGGTTGATACTGGTTCTAAGATGGATGAAGTTATCTACGAAGAATTCAAAGGTACAGGTAACATGGAACTGCACCTTAACCGTAAGATTGCTGAAAAACGCGTATTCCCAGCGATTGATTTCAACCGCTCTGGTACTCGTCGTGAAGAGCTTCTTACCAAGAACGATGAACTACAGAAGATGTGGATCCTGCGTAAGATTGTTCACCCAATGGGCGAAATCGACGCAATGGAATTCCTTATCGACAAGCTAGCAATGACGAAAACGAACGATGAGTTCTTTGACGCAATGCGTCGTCAGTAATATTGATTAGCTGATCGTATTTAATAAGCGCTGCCCTCGGGTGGCGCTTTTTATTTGCATTTTGTAGCGCCAGCTTGCAGAATGAGCAAAAGTGTTACAAGGACGTTAAAATGCAACATGGACTGTTGTCATCATTACTCCTGTCTACTTCACTGTTATTTTCACCGGTTGGTATGAGCTATGCCACCGAGATGTCTCCACTTACAGTAGAGTCTTGGCTTGAGAATGATCAAGTAAAACTGAAAACTGCTGAACTACTAGAGCTTGTCGTACGTGACGAAGTCAATTCGCTACGCTTTGCGCTTGAGCGCCTGACATTTCCCCAGCAAGAGGTGGCTCGTTACCAACTCTTGAAGAAGCTTGAACAGCAAAAAATCGTACTCACACCCAAGATGTCTATCTTCATCGAGCAGCAACTTGCTATCACGCCCACTTATCAAGTCTTAGAACGTGGCGATGGCTATGAGTTTACGGTACCTGCCTTTAATTACCCTTCAATTGCTAATCGCCTTATTAAACAATGGCGTCAAGATCAGAAGACATTGGTATTTGTGCTAGATGCAGAGAAACAGGAACTCGACCTAAAAGAGTGGTTATCTGGATCTGAACATCAAGTTCAAACGCGAGAAGCGTTGCTCATTAGAGAGCTAGACAGTTTGTCTCCTGAAGCGGTTGATTACCTAACTAAGCAACTCACCGCATCTTCTATTGTTAGTTGGTTACCTTCTACTGAGGTGGTGGTTCGATTAGCGCAAGTGAGCGAAGACCCAGAGGTTTACAAAATTCTATGGCGAATGAAGGCCGATTATCATAGCCAAGCTGAGCTAGTTCGCCTTGCTGAAACCAAACAAACGTTCGCGCTTGAACAGGTGATGGCAGCGACTAAGAACCCGCGTTTGAAAGATGAAGCGATTACTTTGCTTACCAAAGTTAACCCGTTATCAGAAGAGGTGAAGCTGTTCCTTGTCTCTAGGATGGCGATTGCTGATGAAGCACCATTAGTTGCGCGTGAACTCGCCAAACAAGGTCATACGCGATGGTTGCAAGATCTCGTCAATGATAACCCTCAGGTGAAGAGTTCTTTGATCGAGCAAGCATTACCGTAAAGTGGATTTTGCCTCTCAATAACCACACTAAAAAGGGGGACCTCAGTGTCACCCTTTTTGATATACTGAGCGCAGAATAATCAGCATGTAGAAGTCCTATGAGTTTTAAAGATTTACGTGATTTTATCGACCATCTTGAAAGTATTGGTCAGTTGAAACGCATTTCTCACCCAGTCGATCCAGACTACGAAATGACCGAGATTAGCGACCGTACTCTACGTGCTGGTGGCCCGGCTCTTTTGTTTGAAAATCCAGTAGGCTATGACATGCCCGTTTTGACCAATCTATTTGGTACACCTAATCGGGTTGCTATTGGTATGGGACGTCAAGAAGTCAAAGAACTGCGTGAAGTGGGCAAGTTGCTTGCTTACCTAAAAGAACCTGAGCCACCAAAAGGCTTTAAAGACGCTCTTGATAAACTACCTGTGTTTAAGCAAGTCTTAAACATGCCAGCTAAACGCCTTCGCAAAGCGGCTTGCCAACAAGTGGTATGGCAAGGCGATGACGTCGACCTAGATAAAATCCCTGTGATGAGCTGTTGGGCTGATGATGTCGCGCCATTGCTAACATGGGGTTTAACGGTTACTCGTGGTCCAAACAAGAAACGCCAAAACTTAGGTATCTATCGTCAGCAGAAGATCGGCAAGAATAAAATCATCATGCGTTGGTTAGCCCACCGTGGTGGAGCATTGGATCTGCGTGATTGGATGGAAACTAACCCTGGGAAACCATTCCCAGTATCGGTAGCGTTTGGTGCAGACCCTGCCACCATTCTTGGTGCGGTTACGCCAGTGCCGGATAGTTTATCTGAGTACGCGTTTGCAGGCTTACTACGTGGTAGTAAAACTGAGGTCGTTAAATCAATCAGCAACGACTTAGAAGTTCCCGCAAGTGCAGAAATCGTGATGGAAGGTTACATCGACCCGAATGAATTCGCAGATGAAGGGCCTTACGGAGATCATACTGGTTACTACAACGAGAAAGAAAAGCACCATGTGTTTACTATTACTCATGTAACCATGCGCGAGAACCCTATCTATCACAGCACCTATACTGGCCGTCCACCTGATGAGCCAGCGGTATTGGGTGTTGCGCTAAATGAAGTGTTTGTGCCTATTCTTCAAAAGCAGTTCCCAGAGATTGAAGATTTCTATCTACCGCCTGAAGGTTGTTCGTACCGAATGGCAGTCGTGACCATGAAGAAGCAATACCCAGGTCACGCTAAGCGAGTGATGATGGGTGTATGGTCTTTCTTACGCCAATTCATGTACACCAAATTTGTATTGGTGTGTGATGAAGATGTGAATGCACGTGATTGGTCTCAAGTAACCGCAGCGATGTGCGAGCATATGGATCCGTCACGCGATAGCCTGATGATAGAGAACACGCCGATCGATTCATTGGATTTTGCCTCACCCGTGGTTGGGTTAGGTTCTAAGATGGGTCTAGATATTACTAAGAAGTGGGACGCAGAGTTAGCGTTATCGCCAGATGTCCAAACAGCACCTGTAAATAGTGAACATATTGAGGGTAGCTTGGCTGAGTTAACCAAGGTTCATCCTGAAATTATTGATGCTCACCTGCAAAACGACAATACCAGCATGGTTGTGGTGTCTATTGATAAGCAAGCTGCCGGTAATGGTAAGAAAATCATGGAAGCGGTTTGGTCTCAATTTGATGAGAACAAGTTTGTTATCGTGTGTGATGGCGATGTCAATGTGAGTGATTGGAATGACATCATTTGGGCTGTAACGACAAGAATGGATCCGGCGAGAGATACGTTATTCCTGCAGAACGAAACTGGACACTCAAAAATGGGTCTCGATGCGACCAATAAGTGGGAAGGTGAATGCCTGCGTGAGTGGGGTGTACCAATCACAAAAGATCCTGATGTTGTGAAAAAGATTGATAGCATCTGGGAACAGCTAGGAATTTCATGAGCTACCAAGTAGTCTTATACCCAGAAAACATCAGTTTCACAGTAGAAAAAGGGCAAACGGTCTTGGATGCTGCGCTCAACAGCGATATCTATTTCCCAAACCGTTGCCAAGTTGGCGCATGCGCAATGTGTATGTGCAAAAAATTAGAAGGGCAAGTGAGTTACCACCTTGAACCCATGCTCACAGAGAAAGAGCAGCAACAAGGCTGGATTTTTGCTTGCCAAGCATTTGCAGAAAGTAATTTAGTTCTAACCTTTGCCGATTAAGGGTTAGTAAGAGGAAGAACATGACTATTAAATGTAAAGTGAAGTCTATCGAGCCTTTGGCTTGTAATACTTACCAAATCCTACTTCACCCAGAAACACCGGTCGCTTTTAAAGCGGGCCAGTACCTGATGGTTGAAATGGGCGAGAAAGATAAGCGCCCATTCTCTATCGCAAGTAGCCCTTGCCGCCACGAAGGTGAGCTTGAGCTGCACATTGGTGCTGCCGAGCACAACGCTTACGCACTAGAAGTGGTTGAAGCGATGAAGAAGGCACAAGCTGAAGATGGCGATATTGCGATTGATGCTCCACACGGAGATGCTTGGATCAAAGAAGAAAGCGATCGCCCTCTATTACTTATTGCTGGTGGCACGGGTTTCAGCTACGTGCGCTCTATTCTTGATCACTGCATCGCGCAAAATAGCTCGAAAGAGATCTACCTATACTGGGGCGCAAAAGATGAGTGCCAGTTATATGCTAAAGAAGAGTTGGTTGGCATTGCAGAAAAGCATAGCAATGTGCACTTTGTACCGGTAGTAGAAGAAGCACCGGAAGTTTGGCATGGCCAAACAGGTAATGTGCTTGAGGCTGTTATGCAAAGTTTCGAATCATTAGCTGATTTCGATATCTATATTGCAGGTCGTTTTGAAATGGCGGGCGCTGCAAGAGACCTATTTACTCAGAATAAAGAAGCAAAGCGTGACCATATGTACGCTGATGCTTACGCATTTATCTAACAATACCCTTAGATTTTGAGCAAAAAGAGAGCAGAAATGCTCTCTTTTTTACGTTTAGGTGAACTATTAGGCAGTTAACCCCTATTTATTCATTTTTCATGAAAAAGTAGTTGCTAAGCTGAGAGGGTTCCCTATAATGCGACACCACTGAGACGGCAGACGCCACAAGGCTTCAGCAAGAATCAGTAAGACGGAAAGCGACAAAAAATTAATTTTCAAAAAGTGTTTGACACTGAATGTTAATTCGCTAGAATGGCCGTCCACTTCGAGAGGCTCCTTACTTAAAAGGAACGCTCAAGAAGTTAAGCTCTTTAACAATTTAAACCTATCAATCTGTGTGGGCACTCGTTGATGAATATCAAAACGTTTTATCGTTAGATAAAACAGATTCTTCGGAATCAAAATTGATTTCAATGAACTGAGTGACCAATACGTTTAACTACTTGTAGTTATTCGGCACAGTCAATTCATTACCATTCTGTTCCTATTTATTTAAGAAGAGAGGGGTAATAGCTTTAGAATTACATGTTTACTTCGGTAAATATTAGTTTTGAA
>NZ_JBFRST010000078.1:0-299 GCF_041473705.1 Vibrio sp. 10N.222.55.B11 | reverse complement strand
TAAAGCTATTACCATTCCAACAGAATGATAATGAATTGACTGTGCCGATAATAAATTATCGATTGGTCACTCAGTTCATTGAAATCAATGTGATTCCTAAGAATCAATTTTTGATATTCATCAACGAGTGCCCACACAGATTGATAGGTTTAAATTGTTAAAGAGCTTTTCCTTTTTGAGCTTCGCTCAAATCGGACGGCCATTTTAGCGATTTAAGTTTTAGTGTCAACCACTATTTTCAAAACTTTTTTCAAGCGCTTAGCTTGGCTAATTTGACCTGCTGATTCGTTTTGGTTTCT
>NZ_JBFRST010000077.1:0-285 GCF_041473705.1 Vibrio sp. 10N.222.55.B11 | reverse complement strand
CACTCAGTTCATTGAAATCATTGTGTTACCGAAGTAACTGTTTTATCCAAAGGATAAAACGTTTTGATATTCATCAACGAGTGCCCACACAGATTGATAGGTTTAAATTGTTAAAGAGCTTGTTCTCTAAAAAGAGAACGCTTTCAGTGCCTTAGCACTTAAGCAGGACGCGTATAATACGCTTTCCACTTTGAAAGTCAACATAAAATACTAAGAAAACTTAGAACCCTATGGTGACTTGTCTATTTAATAGACAAAGTCGAACTTTTGTCTTCACTTTTAAAA
>NZ_JBFRST010000076.1:0-64662 GCF_041473705.1 Vibrio sp. 10N.222.55.B11 | reverse complement strand
TTAACTGATCGGCATTAGCCCTAAGGCGGTTTTTTTTATTTATTGAGAATCGACGCTTCAATGATGGTTGCTAAGTATGGGTCTCTAATCCAAGTTACCAAACGTTCTGTACGCTCTTCTGGTTTCAGTTTTGCCCAGTTGATGTACATATCTTTATCAACTTTATAGCTTGGGTCTTCACAATCAGAAAAATAAGATAACTCATCTACATTTTTGTACTGCCTGCCCAACGACATCTCAAAGCTTTCAAGTTTAAACTGCGTTTTTTCCGCTGTATTACGTTGTACTAGAGAGGACACCTTTAGAACTGCTTCTTGGAATCGACCAGATGTCGAAACAACGGGTCCAAATGGTCGAAGCCCCTTGATTTCTTGACCGTTCAGCGCTTTAAATGCGAACTCGAATCGAGACGCGTAGACGACCTTACCACCGAAATCTTCATCCATGTCTATGTTGGATAGAGCCTCAGAGACAAAATCTGCGTCTATATTTTTGTTAATCACATCGCTGTCATCTAGCATCCATTTAGACCCGTCCTTCTTTAGTATCCCAATATAAGTAAGGTTACTTAGATACTCAGGACCAGAGGTAGTTTCAGAGCCGAATACGGCTTCGTTATCAAAATTGGTCGAGAGCTTTAGTGAAACCGGAACACTCTGCCATTCGAGATTTTGCCCCTGATACGATTCTTTTCTGTGCTTCCCACCAATGAGCATAACTTCCATAGCGAATGACTTATTCAAAGTCCAATCAAAGCCTTTGATCTCATCTGCAGTAGTGAACATACTGTCCTCGTTCATAAACTGTCGTTTATTTCCGTAGTTGACCGCAATCGCACTGTGCTTAATGTCATCGATAACAGGCTTTGTCGGGCCTTTATGAACTTTACTATGTAAGACAAAATCCAGCGTTAACAAGTCTTTCTCTGACACACGATTTCCGTTCGCTATAAAGCCCGATTTAGCAGAGAGTGTATAGTTATGGTTTGTATCGACCCCTACAGGAATCTGTCTAGGTGACGTAATAAATCGTCCGACTGTCTTGTCCACTCGTACTGGTAGCTTATAGTTGCTTCCAGATAGAGTGAACTCATAGGTCATATTTTTGAAGCCACCGCTGTTTACATATTCTTTGAGTACATCTTGTTGGGAGTCAATTTTTATCACCTGCCCAAAAATCGGACCGAGAGCAGCTTTAGATAAGTAGCCGCTATAATCGACTAAATCATGCTTGGCGATCAAAGGCTTCACTCCAGAGAAGACATCATCACCAAAGTAAAAATACGGCTCAAACTCACAACCAATAAGGACTTTGCTGCCTACTTTTTCCGCCTCAAAAAATTCGGCCAACTCGCCTTTGGGGTCTACACTAAATTCCTCGTGTTTCATCGGCTTGAACATCAAATTAAACTTAGGTCCACTGGTATTAAGTAAACCGTCAGTGCGCTGATAAGACATCTCACACTGAAACACATTTGACGTCATCTGTTTTAGACTTTGTTTGCCTAACACCATTTGCCACTTCAAACGGTGGAAAGGCGATAATCGCACCTTTTTATTTGCTTTTAATCGTGCCTTCTCCCACTCATCAAAGGTGACCCATTTAGAGTTGTCATGAGGCTCAGAGACTAATAACCTAACGAACCCTAGGTCCTCTTCTGATAATCTTTTAGACTCAACATTAAACTGAGTCGCAAACTCCACTAAGCCTCGTTGTTGATCGCGATTATAGAGCTTGTCTTGCACTGGAAACGCTACATTAAACGCCCCAGAAACATCTTTCCTTTTTGGAGCAATATAGTTGGCTTTGTTGCGAGTGATGATTTGTTCAGCGATTTCTTCGCCGTAACTTTCAACTAATTGCTTGTGTCCCTCACGACGCATGAGTTCTTGGAGCCACAAGTTACACAAGTTTTCTTTTAACTCTGTGTTTAATATCCAGCCATCGGTTTCGATATATCGCTGAATGTATTCATCGATGGCTAATGTTCGCCACTGTTCTGTGAACTCTTGTTCGCCCTCAGAACAAGCTCTTTGAATCAAAAGCACCAAACCATTAATAGCAAGTGCACGACGTTGATAGCGCTTAATCAGCTCCTTTGCACCTGTAGCTTTTCCTAAGTGCTCAACTAACGCATCTGAAGACGTAAAATACATCTCTGTCAATTGGGTATTAATCTCAGCCAATGAATCAATAATTTCTGTGGTTTCATGGCTAAGTTGTTCAATTGCAGATACGCTTTTTCTAACCTCGTTGTAAGAAGACAAGTAATAATCAAAGAGTGCAGAGTCAAGCAACTGGGCACCACTCATCAGCATTTTCCCGCCTTCTTTGACAACGAAAAAGCCTCTTGCTGCGTGTCCTATTATCGGAACATAGCAAGCCATGCCAACGATCATCTCGAAGATAGCTAGCTTGAGCTCTTTTGCAATTGCTTCTTCTCCCAAGTTCGCATTTAACTGAGCCAAACGCGCTTGCTCCATAGCCTTAAAGCCGAGTCGACTCGGTGGAATTCTCGCCGCAAACTCTTGTAGGTAGATTCGAACTTCAACACGTCGGTTAATATTAAGTTGCGCGTTTTCGCGTTTGATTTCGTTGTTTGGTACCTCGACTATCGGTCGACGTTCACCAAAAAATCGAATATCACTGACTGAAGAAAAGAACTCAGCAACATGCTGCGCTCGCTGTTGCGAAAGGTTTTGATTATATTCTGAATCACCGTTTTGACAGGCATGCCCTTCGATTTCAACAACGGCATTTGGAATCTTAGATAATTCTTTATCGACAGCAGCCAAATATGACAAGTGCGGGGCTTGAACCTGGTTGTTATCAAAAGGAAAAACTAGGCGTAAACCAGCACCTTTATGGTCTTTAACAAACATTGCACTGTCTTCAGCAACGTCATTAGGAATGCTGTCAGTAAACGTTACATTGTCGCCTAACTTATCTATGATTTGCTTAAGTAGTAATTCCCCACTCTTCAGACTTTCTTTCCAGACTGGTACCCAGTTCAGATAATCGCGTGAAACCTGCTCAAAATAACTTTTCCTGAGTTTAGCTTTCTCTTCTGCTAAGCGTAATTGCTCGCTTTTGTCAGTGATCTCTTTTATCTCATAGAAGGTGTTGATTGCATTGAGCCCCGCACCAGCAAAGGGCGACAAAAAGCTTTTGATACTACCGTTACCTGTCAACCAAGTTCTTGCAGCACTCCCCGCCACAACATGGGCATTACCATTTCTCGCAGGTTCAATAACCTTGGTAAAGAACTTACTTTTATCAAACCCTTTCTCTTTGAGAAGCGCTTTTAATCCCACTTGTGCTGCACGCTCGGATTCCGATGCCGCTTGGCGTAAATCTTGAAGAGTTTGGTAAGCTGCTGCGGTAGCCGATACCCCAAATGAAAACTCCAATGCCGAAATCATGGCTGGAGGTAATGCGCCCTTATCTACTTGCCCCCAAAACGTGTTTGCTAAACTCCCAACCACATCATGTTTACTTGATGGGTTCTGATGAATATTAATGCCAGCATTAACCAAACTTGGTGTAACTTTTGTGCCAACCTCCCACAGCGCAGCACTCATACTGGCAGTCGAACCGCTATTCTCTAGGTTCTCAAGCTCCCCCATTCGGAAGGCTTGTAGAGCTTTAAACTGCGTAGGAAATTGGTATATCAAAGACTCTTCAAGTGAGATCATGTCGCCCGCAACAACCGCGATCTTACCAAACGGTGTCGTTTGGCTGAGCGAGATGTATTCTCGTAACTCGTAGCTGACTCTAGTAGCATCACCAAACTCATCATACTCTTTGGTTACATTAGTGGCATTCTGGGCAAATTCGGGAATTTTACCTGCAAACTCTAGGTCGAAAACCACTTCAATGGTGTACATGCCATCAGTAAAAACCTCCGACGCCAGAGGAAACAAGGCTATTGGGCGATGTGAACCACTAATTTTATCAAGTTTAGCCTGCGTTATAACGTCCTTTTCTTGTAAGCTTTTGTGTGTACTTGTTGTTTCGTCGAAACGCTTTATATCAACAATAGCGAGGTCATAATCATCGGTTGAAAACGCTACAGCGAGAAATGAAAAAGTTGGCACGATAAAACCACGAATGGGCTTATCTTCAGGTACAGAGTCATACCATTTGTTATATGTAACTTGCTCATCAGTTAGTGCTTGAGTGCCTGCTTCATACTTAGGCGCAAGTTGTGAACGCTTTACTTCTGTGACAGCGTATTCCACTTTTTTTTTCTAGCGAGTTCAGCGTCTGATCACCGCCATACGCTTTTAGATTCCCTAAGATAGAGGCAAGATCTGCGCACGCCTTTTTGATTGGGCGAGCCTTACTCTGCGCACCAATCGCCAACTCTGTAAGCATTGACCATTCGGGAAAAGACAGCTTATACGTCTTCGCTGCTAACTTATGTACTGGCGAACGCAGTGCCAAAACCTGATTGATATTGGTTTTTTGGTTTTTCTGCGTTGAATCACCCAGCACATGTAAACGGCCTAAATCGTCTGTCGCCCAGAGAGCCGCGCTTTCCTCACCTAAATTTATGGCAATGGGAAGTCGTGACATAGGGCGGATATTTTTCAACTCTTCTAATGAGGTCAGGTCTTTTTCGATATTAATCGCTCTATATTGAGGGTTCTGTGCATCCCCAATATTAGGAAAATCGACACCGAACAAATAGACATCTGTTGGTAAATACTTAAAGTCATTACTCATCGTTTTCTACCTCCAGAAAGCGCCCGTCATTAGCATCGGCATTATATAACACTGGTGTTATCGTGTTTTGACCAGATTGAATCACCGGCCATGACTGAGCGCCATTTCCATTCATTTCATAACGGTGATCTGCCCCATAGCGTCTTATGGTTATTTTTGCCGCCCCTACTTGTGTTTCATTGCCGTTGTTACTGATATTGCCCACTTTAGCATAAACTTTCTTTTCATCGCCTTCTCTAGAAAACGCAAGCCACGTTTTATCTTCAACGTTTATCAGCACCTTACGATACGAGTTTATTCCCCATACATACTTACCATTAGGGCTGATCGCAATTTGGCGGTAGATACGCTTCTCAATACCTACGGAGTCTTCAAACTCTTTTTCAGGTAAAATAGTGTATAAGCGTTTGAGTGTTTTGGCGTCATAAACCCCAACCCCCAAGCCTGCGGCATTGATTAACTTGCCGTCTACAATGACCGTATTTTCAGACAACGGTACGTCTACCTCTTCTTTGATTCCTGTCGCGAGTGTGTATTTATAGCGCTTAAAACCGTCTGAGAAATAGATGTAGCTAGAGTCGTCTGCCCAGACTAAATAAGGCTTGGTGCGCGCACTGCCAAGTTGAATGGTCTGCTGCGTTTTTAGGTCAAAGATCGCTTTTATCAGAGGCTCACCATAACTGTATGCATAGGCCACATAACGATTATTGGGTGAGCGACTCATCATAAAGGTCTGTGGCGACGCCATACTTGGCATATCATCCGTAACCAAACGTAAATCTGTCCCATCAATTTTCACGCTCCAAATTTTGTAGCCATTTTCGTAATCATTTACGAGAGGGTCTCGAGAGCTGACATTATTCCACCAAAACTGAATTCGAGGTTTGTCATAAGAGCTCGCATCAGACAAGTCTTCACGGGGCCACTCTTTTGCTCTGCGAACAGCATAGCCTGGTTTTACGGGAAGTGTACCTGGGTATTCAGGCTTGGAAAGGTCTTCAGAATAAACAATAAAGTTGTGCTCACTTCGCCATTGGCAGCGTGGTCCTGTTACGTCTTTGCGTTCGAATGACGTTGTTTCACCAACATCGTAACAAGCCTTCTGAGCGGGTTCTTTTTCTACGGATTGTGTCGTTGCAGTATTCGAAGTTTGATTACTTTCTTCACCACAGCCTGTTAATAACATAACTGTCGAAAGAAGCGTGATACTTAACGTTGTTCGTTTCATTTTATAATAGTTCCGTGAGTTCAATGCCTTGATAAATTACTGACATTAAGACCGTTTTATCTAAGTTATGAGATCGGCAATGACGGGTTAGATTGACCCTTTTAACTTCTGGTAACCAACCACTAAACACGACTTCTTTACAATATTGATCCACAAACTCAGCCTCGCGCAAAAAAATCTTTTGGCTCCATGTTTCATCAACACACGTCAGTTGGAAAAAATCATCCGGTTGATCGCACTGAGGGTTACTTTTATACGTGATTACAATGCCTTCACTTGGTGAGTTAACAACAGCGGCAGCAACACCTTGCTCTTTTTGACTGACGACATTGTAATCTGATTTGCTTAGCACTTGAGTATCTAGATTCGGCAGCGAAATTACAGGTTCGGAGCTCGCATCAAAGTTATGAGCAGAAGAATAATCACTGAGGTCTACTTTAACCGCTTTCTCGTTATTCCCGCTCTTTAATTCATTGAGTTGCTGAGTATTGAGTTGAGCTCGAGAATAATAAAGAGCAGCATCACTTTGTACGCTGCCGTTGATTTTGTATGGAAGCCAAATATGAGGCAAAGGAACACCAAGCGGCTCTCTCTTAGTTTTACTTCCAGCCTTAAATGGGCTCAACTCGGTTTGAAGTAATTCTGTGTATGTTTCGCCTTCGTTAGGCCAATCAGCGACCACTACCTCAACTTCTTCTGCAGTAAGACCAAAAACACGGGCGCAAGCGTATTCGTCCAACACACCCTCATAGACTTTTTTACCGTCTTGGTACAGCTGAAACGCTTCCCCTGACAGAAATGCTTCGGAGTCTTCATCATATAAGCTGATATCGACCGATCTTTGAGGCGAGGACTTAGTGCTTTGGTAGAGTGATAGATCGACATCAGAAAAGCGTCCGTCGTTTTGAACTTGGATTTCCCGCCAAACTTCTGATTGCCAAACGACATAAACGTAACCACGATCAATCGATACATACCCTGAATCACCTTTATGAACAGGAACCACCGGCACCAACACGTTATCCCACTCATCCATCTGAGCTTCTTTATCAACGGGCTGCAGATCTTCGGCGAGTTTAAGCAAGATTGGCTGAGGCTGGTCAGAACAAGGAATTTTGATATAGAGCGTTTTCCCCTCTACTTCAAGATCTTTAAATGTCGCGAGGCTTCGGTGTTTATTCTCTCGATCGGGCTTACCTACGGTGACTTTTTCTTTTTGAGCATCAGTTTTACCCAACATCAAACATGCCGCATTGCTTGACCACTGACCAGCAAACTCAACGACGATTTTATGTTCAGGGGAAGGTTCAACCGGCGAGAAGTTGTAGTGGCGTGCCAAAGGTACATCATCGACAACTTGCTGGTAGTTAGCTTTATGAACGCGCTCTGCAGTACTATTGCTCACCCGATCGACATGTAACTTCAGTCGGGGGAAATTTGCTAGCTGCTTACTCGTTAGTGGACTACGTCTCACATTGGATGAAAGACAAACCCAGTTCGCTTTTACAAGTTCTACTCGAATAGCATTGAGCAGGCTGTGGACATTTTTTTTAGCCGACGCAGTAATCTGCTGAACCAGAGTGCTTGGTAACTGAGCCAAGATGTCTTTAGGGGTGCGCGCACGCGAAAATAGCCCGATACACTCATCCGGTGTTAAGACATATTGAAGGTAGTTCGTACTGAGAGACGAACTAGATATAAATTTGCAAACTAAGTGCATTTGGATTCTCCACAACCTACAGGTATATATAGTTGCGGTGATAACTAAGCTGATAAGGCTTAAAAAACGATTTGGTTAAATAAATTCTACGCGTAATGGTTATAAATTTCAATAGATTAGAAGGAGTATCGTCAAAAACCATAACACTAGCAATAAAGCTAATTGAACAGGATAAATAGTCATTTCGTCTGACCAACTAAAAAGGCAAATAAATTTGAACGGATGTCACATAACAATCATTTCATTGCGTACTTAAGTAAATACTAACTAGACTAAACACACATATCTGGTGGAAGCATTTCATCGATTTAGAAGGTTATATTGAGCATTTTCTCATCTGTAAAAGAGAAAAAAAGTGGGAATAAATTCCCACATAAACTTAGCCAATATAAATAGGATTTATTTTGGAACACTAAATTGGCTTAAAAGGGTGGTACTAAAGTACCAAAATGCAGAACACCACATCAAATAACGATGTGATATAAACACTATATATATTATGCATTTAATATAAAGATGGCACTTTTATAGGGATAACACCAAAAACTACTATGCAAAATATCTATACAATTGCCATTCTGATTACATCACCAGTTATATTGGTTATCTGACTGAAAATATGACTAAATAATGAAATAGGAAAAACAAAATAATTTTAATTTCAATGACTCAGCATCACTAAACTAATCAATATTGGGCACTGGTATACAATAATTTTCTTAATAAAATTGAGGGTAATAAAAATGATTAAGTCCACTGTGCATAATCAAATTCCTACAACCTGAGATACATTTGCAAAAAAGGTCTGCCGAATAGGCAGACCTTTGTCTAATCTTCCATATAACGATTAGCGTTACGCTGCTAGTTTTGTGCCCTTGTCGTAAATAAGCAGTTGTCGTAATAAACTTGGCACTACGACCACTGCAGCGTTCACATCCTTATTTAATGTAAATGTAGATTCAACCAAAGTAGCATCGGCTCCAAGTGCATTGGCACCATGTAGTGACACCGTCACAGACCCACCTTCGATTGGATCAAGAGTCAGTTCATATTGCCAAACTCCGTTTTCACTAACCAGCACCTCAGCATCTGAAACTTTAACTCCCCCACTGTCTGTGACACTTAGGCTCAACTTATCACCTTCAGAAAAACGAACCGTAGTACCATCGAGAATCAATGTGGGTGACTCTGATTCGTTAACATCGTTACCGCTGTTGATCGCAGAGATGCTAATAGTTGGCGTAATCGGCAGCGAATGTGTGCTGTCTTGCGCCCCCACGTTACCCAATAAGTCTTGGTAATCTTTCACCACCAAATCCACCGTCAAATCAGACGACGTCGCGACTAATACATCGACATTGCCCGTCCACACGCTGGCGTCCGCACTCTGCGTCAGCGAGATGACCGTACCACCTAACTCGGCACTGGCCGCTTGCAGCGCTTTATCGAACTTAAGACTGACCGATACGCTCTGACCTATCGCTTGGTGTTTTGGGTTAAACGTCACGCTCGTTAACGTCGGTACCGCTTGCGCGAGCGTAAAGCTTGCGCTTTCGCTTACTTGCACGCCTGCAGCGTTGGTGTCCGTCACAATAACGGTGTAGCTGCCGTTCGGTTGATCGCTGATGTCCACCGTACTGCTCCAAGCCCCACCGCTTGCTACGGTCGTAACGCCATTTTTCAATACCGTCTCATTGTCTTGCGCTTTCACTGCCAGGCGAAGCTCTTGACCATCAAAACGGGTCGAGGTGCCTGAGAAGGCCAAGTTCGCGGCATTGCTGCCGTCCACACTGCCCACCGGTGTGATGTCCAACGTTGGCGTGATAGGCAGCGAGTGTGTGCTGTCTTGCGTGCCCACATTACCCACTAGGTCTTTGTATTGCTCTGTAATCAAAGCCACTGTTAATTCATTAGTATCAGGCACTCGAACGTTACCCTTCCAAACTTTCTTATCAGCCGTAGCAGTTAGTGAGTTGATTTGATTACCACCAAGCATGGCCGTTACTTCTTGTAATTCCTTATCAAATTCAAGGGCTACTTGTACATCTTTGCCTACTTGCTGATGCATTGGATCAAATGTCACGCTAGACAGGGTTGGTAACACACCCTCAATCCCCAAAACCAAACTATCCCCTGTACCGGGGATAGTATTTACGCTTTCGTAACTATTATCACCGACTCGTATGGTTATGTTTTTGTTCTGTTTTTCAGGCGTTATGTAATTGACCGACCAAGTTATATTGTCTGTTGTACTCCATGATGCTTGCTTCAACTCGCCTGTATCATTGCCATCACTTGCTTAAATCTCTACATCTGAAAATTCAAATTGATTAACCTCTTCAGTGAAGGTAAACAAAAGTGGAATTTCAACGCCACCAGCCAAAGGCATTGATGCTGCCGTTGATATTGTTAGCTCTGGAATACTTGCTGCTTCAACTTTTGTATTTAGTGACTTCTCGGTCTGGTGTTCAACTAAATCGTCTGCCGTTACATTTATTAGATAATCGCCAGGAGATAAAAGATAACGTATCAAGTAAGGGTCACCGTCTTTGGTCGGTTCTTCAATTGATTGTGGGTTTACCGGGGCATCGGTACCGTTTTCCGCAGTAGAACCAACACTGCTTAGATTTTTATCGAAGACGTATGCTCTTACATCCAAATAATATAGCCCTTCCTCTGGAATCATCGAATCCTGAGTACTGGTGATACTTGAAATGACCGGTGCTTGGTAATCAACAATGGATGCGATGCCTTCAGCATCGTAAGTCTTGTTGAGCACATTAAAGTCAATAATAACTCGCCCGATAGAATCGGTTACGGTTACTTTTTGCATATACTCAGCTTGAGCATCGATATCAAAAGTCATCGTATCTGAAGCTGTTGAAGAGGCTATTTTCCCAGAAAACTTAATCGTGTTACCTGAAACTGGAACCAAATCTATAGCATAGGAAGCAGCCTTTACATCCTCTCCCTCTTCAGAGGTAATGGTGAACGCTTGGCTATCATTAGTAAAAGCAAGCTTACCCCCTTGTAAACTCGTTATTCCATCAAAAGCCAAATCAATAGTTGGTATCCTAATGTCAATATCAATCGTCTTATTTTGAGTCCAACCTACATTGTCAGTTGCTTCGACATTGACTCGTATCGAATTCAACTCTTCTAACTCAGTTTTTGGAAGATCAAAATAAAGGTGTGAATTGTCGCCAATGTCATCTTTATCAAATACATATTTAGGATTAACTATTGTGTACTTAACCTTTGCTATACCGCTACCTTCATCCCACACAGAAAACTGAAATCTAACTAAGCTAGAATCATCCGGAGATTCATTGAGGGATACAGTGTCGTCAACATTTGGTAGGCTATTATCGACCATTACGCTGACTTCATCGCTTATAGACTCTCCCCATACATCAATAATTTGAATTTTAGGCTTGATAAATTGACCATCTAGTTTGTCATCTAATGGCGCGGTAAACGTCGAGCAAGAATAGTCATCCTCACACTTAGTGAAAGGGCCAAAGTTCTCTGGGTTATCATTCAAATTATATGACGCACCATCTAGAGTTGCGACGACATTTTCAAGATCAGAATTTTGTCCAACCTTCACCTTGAATTTCATTTCAAGGGTCTCACCTCGAATAATAGTATCTTCAGCAGGGCTGGTAATAGCGATTTCTAAATCGCCTTGGGCTGGAAGCAATAATTCTAACGCATGCTCCGAACCTAAGTTTCCGGCGACATCAGACAAGTTCTTAATCGTGTATAAGTGCTGTAACGCCCCCGGAGAGAGGATATCGGCATACAACTCTCTATACGTACATGTCGTTATACCCAATTTAGAGCTACAACTATTTGGTTCAAAAGACACATTTAATCGATTTCTTACCAATAACGGTTCGTTACCATCACTAATATCCACACCAGAAAGATTGTCTTTGAAGCTCAATGTTAAGCTCAGAACTTTCTTACCTTCGGCGTTCAAACCAACGTCATTGCCAGTAAATTGATATGTGTCTTGTTCAACCGTAGGGGCATCGATATCCATCATATTAAAGCTGAATTTATTGACTGTTTCAGTATCATTCGTTCCTACTGTTTTCGTTATCAAAACCACAGGTGAAACAGACATATTCACATCAGTTGTAATGCTACACTTATAATTTTCTTGAGGATTAGTTATAACACCTGAATAAGCATTGTTCGAACCATCTTCCGGCACACCGTCTGAGGTGTAATTCTCTCTAACCCAACATTCTAATGTTTTTGCTTTTACCTCACCCGCAGGGCCAAATTCAACATTAAGGGTACTTCCCGATATATGACTTTGGAAGTCAGTCGGTTTTACGATTGACAGAGCAACACCTTGACGTTGCACATTGATACTTTCTGACCGTTCGGAAACAGGCCTTTCTTGTTCAGAGCTATAGCGAACGTTATTATATACTTTGAATTCCAACTGATAGGCACCATCTTCCGTTAGATCTGCCTCTGTCAACCTAGCTTCCCAAAGGCCACCTTTCTGAGAAAATGAGATATTGTTGGTTTGTTCCCCATATTTATAAGTACCTTCAACTAGCGGGATCCCGCTCTCATCTTCAGCATCAATACTTATAATTACAGGTTCAACACGAGTAATTTGTATCTGGCCACCAGAAGAAACTGGCGTGCCATCTTCATATGTGAAAGTAACCGAGTTAATAGTGGGCTTTGAGTTTTGAACTTTAACCACATAATCTATGCTTGTCGTATTCCCTCTAATGTCGGAACCACCTAATCTGATAGTGCGAATCGCACTATCACCATCGTTTTCACCTCTTAAAGGAATCTTCATATCTTCACCAACTAAGGTGCTTGCATCAGAGGGGTTTTCTTTGAAAGTCCAATACTCTAATGTTTCATTGTTAACACCGTCTGATGATGGTGTTCCCCTATCATTTAAATCTTGGGCTGAAAGATTGAATACATAATCACCAAGATAGAAACTTTCCGGATCAAACGCATTTAACTTTAGTGATGGGCCTTCACGATCTAGCAGAACAGTTCTAATTTCTGTTTCAGATTCAAACCCATATTCGTCTAGGGCTTTGAGGTACAGGTTAGCCTTTCTGTCTTCGCCAATCACTATAGTGTCACTTTGCGTTTCTGTAATTTCGATATCAAAGGGCTGCGTTGGATCTTTGGGGTCAATTGAACGTATTGCAGCGTTTTGACCTTGTTGCCAAAGTTCAACCTTAGATACATCAGAGTCGTCAGATACTGATGTAAGCTTTACAGTAAATGCGGTACCAAGAACATAGCTTTCACCTGAATTAGTGTCTAAAACCCAAGGGTCAGCTAATTCAATTACTGGTCCCTTGTTGTCGACCAAGAATTCAAATTCACCACTGTGTGTTCCCGATGGAAAAGAACTGTCTGTTGCTGTTACGTAGAAGAAGTTTTTCTCATTATATTTAAATGCCTCCGCAACTAGTCTCACCTCTACGTTAGGCTGCATGCCTAATAGATACGGCTCAGTACTCTCTTCAGGTTCTGTTTCGTAATGTTGCAAAGTGAAACGCCTGCCAGACTCTGACTTCATATCGACTTCAACCAAACTCCCTGGACTCAAGCTCCAAGTAATATCAGGTACCCAGCTAGTATTACCACCTAAGTGGTTAATAATTTTAGATCCGTTTACTACCGGACCTTTTGAATCAAGTAATACACTAAATTGAGGGGCATTGGTCGTCTGGCGGTTAACTATATTAGACAGATTGTCTTCAGCATTAACATACACCACCCAATTACCATCTTCTGGACTAATAATATTACCTTGACTGCTACATTTGTCTCCAGAGCATAGTTTTACCTTAAAATGATCCTCTGTATTACTTGAAAAATGTGAGTTAGCGTCATAATCATTAGTAACACCGGTTGCCGAGTTGTAGAAAGTGAGCCCTCGCTCGTCCAATTTGTCTCCTACAATATCGTCAATGTTGAAAGTGAGTTCTTGAACATAATTGGTGTTCAAATAGACATTTTCGTCAATCGGATCACCATTACCATCGCTCGGGGGAATATAAGTCGCTAAAGGATAATCATTATCCACATACAAAGTTTCCGTATGTGGTTCCTCTCCATTGTAACCATAGCTATTTCCATGCTCATCCATTGCACTGGTCACAAGTGCAAACTCGACAATCCCTTTGAGATTTGAAGACTCGGTATTAAGGGTAAATAAATACTCTTTTTTATAATTATCACCACCTGACTCTCGAATATTCAGATCAATTGGGATTTCCGTATTCGGTTCAGTTTTCTTATACCACACTGTAACAAATAATGGCTGACTGCCTTCTTCCACGACAATGCCTGACGGATCTTCCAAAATAATCCGTGAATCTAAAACACCAGCAACGTACCGTTTATTTCCAACCCATGTTTCTCGGCCATTTTCGATACTTAGCGAAGGTTGAGGCGGTGATTTATCAATACTTTCGCCATCACCGTCTATAATCTGTTCGCCATCGAGGCTTGGGTTCGCCATTGATATCTGATCGGCGTATCGCTGAGCTAGGTTAGCTGCTACACCATACTTTTCAGTCATAATGTTATAGTATGATTGCGCTAAGTCATTACGGTAAGACTTTGAGCTAAATTCATATGAATCTAGAACTATTTTTTCACCCCCACTACCAATACCGTTAGCTTGGCCATCGTACTGCAAGTCATCATAGATAGCGGAAGCAAAATCAACAGAGTTACTTAGTAGCATATTGTTTATTTGGGTAATGTCATAAATCGCTTCTACTAAAAACCGATGAATATAATTATTAGGCAGTTTTTCCGGAATAGCACCTTTCAATATTTCATTCGTTGCATACGAAACGATCGTTGGGTCGAAACCAAAGAATGAATCGCTTCCACCAGCGAGAGCATATTGTACGTCGTCTAAAATTCGTGCGGCATTCTCTGGAGTCTTGTTTCCAGCTTCAACTTGATTCCATTGAGAGTCAAACAGTCCGGTTTGGTATGTTGCTAGCTCGGTAATATAAAAAGTCTTAGAACCATTAAGTTTAAAGTAGGCACCTATATTCGCGCTATTTAAGTTCACTTGTTCTGATTGTGTACCTGGATCACTCTCCCACTTGTAGTAATACGGTTGCGTATTACCATCAATACCGATTAACCGCACTCGCATAAAGTCGTAGTTAACTACATCAGTTGTTGTTTCACATCCAGCAACATCGAGTGCTTTATTTGTTCCATCACTTTCTAAGTGCTGAATCGTGGTACATCTTCCTAGCGAGGTAAACTCTCCCTTCGAGTTTAATCCCTCCAATTGCACACTAGCCCCGATAAATGGAGTAACGATCGTCATTGTCGGCAAGTCGAAGCTACTACGAAAATAAACTTCTTGCTCAGCACTTTCATTTTCAGACTCGTCAATAGTTTGAATCACTAGTTTTTGACTGCTGTTCTCGGACGTCGAAGCGAAGTTGTCACCAAGTATTTCTTTTACAAAAGGAACATAATAGATAACCTCATTTACGTGTCCTTCAGTATCAGAGATAGTTTCGTGGGGTATGTTAGCGGCAGAGGCTACGGTATCGGTTACCTTCTGAAGCACGTAGTTATTATCATTGTTTGCGCTTACTAAATACTTAACAACTAGCTTAAGTTTGTCGGCACTAGATCCTAACCCCATATCCCCGTTGCCATCTGAGACTCTGACACGAACATATGGAATTTTGTTATCTTTGAGGTCGTTGACATTAAAGTCACTAAAATCGACATCGGGAATTGAGTTTAAAATCCCCTTGCTCGCGTAAATGTAATCAATCTTCAAATAATCACGAGTGGATTGAACCGTTTCTGATGTGTAGGTGTCTTGCGTATAAACATCTTCTTTAGTTACGCGTTCCCCATCAACACTAACGTTGACATAATTCATTGGAGCATTCTCTGGGTAGCTAATCACTTGCGCCGGCGCTTGATCATCACGAACGACTTCGTGAACTTCCTTACCAATATTCCCGTTGCTATCGGTGGCTTTAATTTCAAATGTTGTTATCGATACGAATTCATCGGTTGAATATCCCTTACTGAATTCACAGGCACTGCCTGACTCTAAAGTTATATGACCACAAGAAACGCTATCATCTAAACCGCCTTTAAATGAAACCGTTACCGAATCAATCTCTTGCGAGTCTTCTTTTACAGTGCCTTTAAGCACATACTCTTTTGCACTGTTGTTTATAGAACTAGCCGAGGTTACTTCAATTACCGGCGCATTGTTGTCCCATTCAAAGTTTACATAATGGCCAACATCTCGCCCTTGAACTAATTCGTTACCTAAGACGTCAGTCGTATAAAAAACCAAACGTGCCGCAGTTACATTTGAGAGTCCCGTATCCGAATCAACTTCTACCGCGTCAATGGCTTTTGTGTCTACACTTACTTTAATACTTGTTTCTCTAAGACCAGATTCAAAGCCGTCGAATTCCAAGAAACAAAACTCACTACCCGCAGTTTGTTCATCGTCACACTGACTCTCGAGAGACCAGACACCGTCCAGTTGGTATTCAAGGTACGCTGAGACACCTTGAACACCAATTTCATCATTGAGCTTAATATCCACTTTATCGAGGCTTACCAATACATCACTGTCTGTTCTAGACACTGTAGGCGCTTCGGTATCAATTTCGGTTTCGTCGCGAGGTGGGATCACACCGCCAGTACCGCTATTGGTGCCTTGGTCATTAATCTTACGGCTAAACTCAACATAGTCGTCTGCGTCTGTTCCTGAAATATTTAAGTTAGGATCATTGACGACAATTAGAACATGCTGTGCCAAATCGTGAGTGTAAATATCACTAGAGACTTTTTGTTGACCGAAGGTTAAAGGGGTTACCCCTCCCGACACAGTACTTATTTCCAGCCCATCAAGAAGACCATCGGCAATGACATCTCGATATTGGATATCAGCCAAATGCATCGATGTGTAAATATTACTCTGAGTATCACCGTATTTTTGAATTAGGTCGTACGAATAAGAAGAATAAGCGGTTAACAAAGCACCATATTGGTGACCGGATGTAGCAAAACTACTTTGACCACCTTTAGTAATGTCTATCGGAGTAGTTTCATTGACATCGAAACCATACATATCGTTAATGCTATTTAGTGATTCCGATATAGCAGTAGAGTCTGACACTCCCCTGCCTACTTTGTATTGAGTTAAGCCTGAAACGATGTTCGTCAAAGGGGTCAGCATTAAGTTTTGATCACGCCCTTCTTTGTAATTGAGCATGGCTTCTAAACGCAGTGTTTTGCCGTTACTGACAGACACTGTATTTTTCGTTAAGGGATCGGTATAACTGCCTTCTTTAGCTACGATGAAAAGTGGCATCGATGAAGATTCAAATTCAACCTTGTAGTCACCAAAAGCATCGGAAGTCGTACTTGCTAACTTCCTACCTAGGTTTCCATCCTTGTATTCAAACACCTCAATTTTCGCACCGCTCACAGGAGCGTCAAAAACGTTACCTGAGATGCTTCCGGTATTCCTTGCTGGCGGGGTGTTATCACCTCCGCCCTCCCCACCGCCACATGCGCTTAAGATAAGCGACGTAACAATAAGACCTAATGTTGATTTCAACGTATTTTTAGTGAACATAGTTTTCTGGCAGAGTATATTTTTCCGCGATTATATTATCGTCTAAGATTTTCTCAACATGACATAATAACTACTTATAAAGTACAGTTTAGCTAAATCAAAAGGTGAAATGTTTGTTTTTTATCTCTCTAAAAACACACCCTATACCTTTAGCTAGTCATTACGAAGGAATGAACTAAAATAACATGCAAAAAAAATAAATAAATATTATGATCTAATTCTTATTTTTATCCATTAACCGAATTTTATTGATAATTTATGTATTTGAAAATAAATAGCCATTTAAGTCGCCGTACCCTTTCCTTTGGCCTTTTGATGGTTTTTTTGATCGTTTCAACAGCCATATCGCTAAGCTACAATCATTCAAATACTGATAAAAAACAGGCACCTAAAATAGCCAAGCCCAAAAGCATTCATATTCCAACCCCAGCTCCGACATCTGAAATGGTTTCAGGGGTTGTGAAATACTCTTTTGTCAGTTCTATACTATCCTCTGGTTTGACGAACAATGAATTAAAATCACTATTGAGTCTATTAGGTGATAATTTTGACATTATTAAATCAGTTAACAACGGTGATAAGTTTTCAATAAAAACCCAACATGATGGTACAAAAACAGAATATGTCAGTGCTTTTTACTATTTAGGTAGTGATATAGAATTTTTTGCTATGAGAGGGGCGGATGATAATATCTATAACGAAAATGGATATAAAATAAACAATGACTATGTATTCCCTCTTGCTAAGCATTATCGAGTGAGTTCATCATTCGATTTAAACAGGAAACACCCTATAACGAATCGAATTGCACCTCATTTTGGAACGGATTACGCGACACCTATTGGCACAGAGATTCATTCGTTGTCCAACGGTGTCGTTTTGAAGTCTCGATATAACCGTTTCGCAGGTAACTATTTAACCATAAAACACACTGATGGAAACTATGCGCGCTACCTTCATCTTTCAGAAAGACATGTCTTAGCTGGGGAATACATCACTAAAGGTCAGATAATCGGTCTTACTGGGAATTCAGGCCGAACAACTGGACCTCACTTGCATTTAGAGCTTTCGGTTGCTGGAGTACCAGTTAACTTCGAACAATATATCAACGCAGACAAAAGCTACAACGACCAATTTATATACATTGCTCAAGCTGAACGTAAGCAGCTAATAAAAAGCCTAGCTCAATCTGTACAATCAAACCAACCTCCAACATAGAGTTCCCCTAGTAATATTCGATTTGCCTTTGAGGCAAACCAAGCAAATACTCGCATTATTTATCTCTGAATAGGAGACTCAGATAACGCGTTGTCTCACTAACTCATTTCAAGTTGTTAGCAGTTGAATCAAAGGCTTAGCCGCATAAGTACTGCGTTCTAAATTGTAACTTAATAGTCAATTTCAATTGAACTCCCAAGAATCTTTGCGCAAATGTCTTTTTCTGTAGTTCTTCTAGGCGATATAGCGCTTTACACGCCCTATCGAACCCTTACAATGTGCAGCAAATATATTTATCAAGGTTTATCTCTATGTCTATTCAATGGTTTCCGGGTCAACTGAATTAAAATTCCAAGAACAACCAATAAATACCAAAATCAACACAAAATCAATCATTTAAATAGAGAAACCATCCCAGGACATTCCAGTAAATCCCACTCCAATTCAACATTTTGGTACCCCACCCGGTACCCCACCAGACTAGTTTGCTATACAATGGTCTCTATTTTCTCATCTATGTGATTATGATTATGGCTAAACGGATTACAGATACATCAATAAAAGCGCTCGTTATCAAAGACAAGGAATATACCTACACTGTTGAAGAGGGCTTACAGCTCCGTATTCGACCTAAACGCTCTAGTGCAGGAACTGGAACGAAAGCCTGGCAGTTTAAATATCGTCACCCTGTAACGCGAAAAGTAACCAAAATTTCGATGGGAACCTATCCTTCTTTACGACTGGCAGCCGCCAAATTAGAAGCAGCAGAGTATCGGAAACAAATTGCGGAAGGTTTAGACCCTAAGCGCCTTAAAGAAGATAAGAGAATTGAAGAGCTGCGTAAGCACAACGATAACTTTCTTGCTGTTGCAACGATGTGGTTTGAAAGAAAACGTAAATCTGTTAGCCCCTTTCATGCAGAACGAACCTGGAGAACATTGGAGAAATACGTATTCGACCATTTAGGCGCACTTCCCATAAGTGAGATCAGTCGACGTTATGCTATTGAAACACTGAGACCATTGGAAACCGACGGTAAACTATCAACTATTAAAAGAATTTGCCAAAGTCTAAATCAAATAATGGAATACGCTGTCGCAAGCGACGTCATAGCAGCTAATCCCCTAACAAAAATGATCCATTCGTTTGAGAAACACCAAGTTGAAAACATGCCCACTATACGCCCAGAGCTTTTAGGCGAATTTCTGTCTCGCTTGTCACAGAACGAAAACATCCAAGATAAAACCAAACTACTTCTACTGTGGCAGTTACATACCATCGCTCGCCCAAAAGAGGCGGCCAGAGCGCGCTGGAAGGATATTGATCTTAAAAATAATTGCTGGACTATACCTGCTGAAGAAATGAAGCGTAGGCGTGAACACAAAGTACCTCTAACCGAACAAGCAATAGATATTCTTAAATACATTAGAATTCAAAGTGAAAATAAGGAGTTCATCTTCCCGGGAGAACGAGACCCAAACAGTCATATAAGTATCTATACGGCCAATGCAGCTTTGAAGCGTAGTTTAGGGTTCAAAGATGAACTTGTAGCACATGGATTGAGGTCCATAGCTTCTACCGCGTTACATGAACAAGGGTACGATACGCTTCATATTGAGGCTTGCCTATCACACATGGACAAAAATACGACAAGAGCAAGTTATAACAGATCTGACTTTTTCGAAAAAAGGAAAGTGCTCATGCGCTGGTGGAGTGAGTATATAACGCAAGCGCATAGCAGCGATAGAATAACGTAAATGAGGTGGTTGAAATTTAATAACTCTAGTTAACTTTCGGGAGCACTCTCTATTTTAAAGAGGCCAAAACATAGAGAATAGCTGGAGTGACCCAACAACGTCTGCAGGTAAATTAAGCAACTATATAAGCGAGCTTAGGATGGTTCTGCCATATGGCAACTACTAATCTATGCCCGCAAACACATTTAATGTACGTAAAGAAAATGGGAAACAACTTCCTCTGAAAAACCAAAACTGTTTGAACGCTAGTCCAAAGGACAATAACTTAAGCAAACGAAACTAACGTGGGAAAATAATTCCGCACACCATTTTATTATGCCTTAAGGCTTGAGCGCAATGTTCAATATGCGTCCACACGTCAAATAGCATAGCATTAACAGGACAGAAACTCATGGTAGTACTTCTTGTTTCTTTGGCGAGAAGAGCATACCATTTTCAGCAGTTGGCTGCCTCTTCTACACCTTTTCATGAATGTCGCACTTATTATCTAAATCGGGTATAGAAGCTAGAAGACCAAGTGGATACCAAGAACACCGAACACAAATTATGGTAAAAAGAGACTTTGATTACTACCTATAAGTTACTGCACCGACAACTGCCATATTAAATAAATAATGGGTTGTCTCCAGTAAACAAAGAAAAACCGGCCTAAATTAGAACCTAAGTCTATTGAACACCCCACCAAAAATAAGTTCAATCAGTTAAGTGGAATGAGTCGTAGTCAATTCCACTTCTACTTGATAACCTCGTCAATGCAGAAAATTATATTATTATAACGTCATCTGATTCGCTTTAGACTTAAGTACTTTAATGCGATGGATAATTAACGTTCTCTTTTGTTTGTTTTTTATTTGTATATGACATAATTCAAGCGCAAGACCAAACACCATAGCAAAGTATACATAACCTTTATTAATATGAATTGCTAACCCTTCGGCCATCAACAATCCGCCTAAGAGAACCAAAAACAATAAAGCCAGTGTCTTAAACCCGGGATAACGCACAACCAAATTGTTTATTTTTTCCGCGGTCAAAATCATAAAAACAGCGGAAGTCAAAATAGCAGCTACCATAACAGGTATTTCAGACGTTAAACCAACAGCGGTTATAACTGAATCCATTGAAAAAACGGCATCTACCGCTACGATCTGAAGGAGTACTACAGCCAGTCCAGCCTTGGCACGAGTTGAGTAAGACGATGGTGTATGCTTCAACCATGACCAAAGTTCTTTACCACTTTTAACCAACAAGAATCCACCGCCCATAATCATAATTATATCTCGTCCGGTGAACGTTAAATCGGCTAAACTCAACAAAGGGTGAGTAAGAGACATCACCCAAGAAATAGAAAAGACCAAACCTATTCTGGTTAAAACGGCTAAACCGATCCCCAAATTACGTGCGGTTTTACGCTGCTCTACGGGAAGTCGCTCACACAGAACAGAAATGAAGACAACATTATCGACACCCAAAACGATTTCAAGAATCAGTAAGGTTGTAAATACTACCCAGATTTCGGGTTGTAGAAAGAGTTCTAACATTGTCTTGCCCTCTCAATAAAAGAAGACGATTGAATACAACGGCACCTAAAGGAGTCGTCCATAGAAATAAATTACCTCTTTGTTAACGGTTAAAAATTAATTTCTAATATCTTTTCGTTACGAATAATAGAAACAACCAGTAATAACTCAGCTAAATAATAGCTTATTCACGCACCTCGATTAAGACAATAAAAATCACAACACTTAGTCCAATGAAGACCCAATAGATCGACCTAATGATTTAAATCAACAACTTTGCCACAGAGCTACATAGGGGTCATAGAACCAATACGGCTCTCTTAATCTTAATCGCAGCGTGACAAGCTGTCGTGTAGTAAGTGCCATCACCAGACACCTCAAGGATGCTTCGGTGTGTTTGTTTAAGTAAGTTCGGGAGTGCTTCTCCATCTGTAACCGTCGATAAACTTAGCTTAGCTGCAATAATTTCATGAGTGTTTGTCTAGACTACAATATGAAGCTTTCGCTAAACTCTACGCTTGCCATCCATCCCGTGTTTTTGACTTTCCATTCGTCTTCGCCATAAACCTTAAGGCCAGTTGCATCAATGGTTAGGTGTTGGTATCGCTCCTCTCGTTTTAGTCTTAAATGAGACCTCAACTTGCTTTGTTCGATAAATCCTTGCAGAGATCTCAGTGGCATAGAAAACACTCGTTTCACTAAAAGCGTTGTCGTGATGGCCAAATCACTGTACCGACGTGATCTCCAGCGCTTATTCGGTTTACTTCGCGCCCACCTGATTATCACCTCTTCATCACTCCAAAAAGTCAGAATCGAATGAAGCTATTTATATTGTTGTTATTTGTGTAAGAAAGATAACTGATTTTCATCCTAAACCGACATGAGTAAATTAAATAATTCACAGACACCAATTAAGTCCGTATAATTATAAATACAAAGTCAACATGGGAATTAATGGTATAATGAAAAGCCATATTATTGAAATTCGCCACTTTATTACAGTAGCTCAACTAGGTAGTTTTACGCTTGCGGCCCAAGCTCTCGGTATGACAGGCTCAGCCTTAAGTAAAAGCGTTCTTCGACTAGAGAAGCAACTGGGTACAAAACTACTGCATAGAACGACTCGACGCATCGCATTAACCAATGATGGAGATTCTTATTTTGCAGATTGCCTTAAGGCAATGACGATTTTAGAGGAAGCTGAAAAGCGATTAAACAACCAACAATTACTGCCTTCTGGACGTGTTCGTCTCGACTTACCAGCTGTTCTCGGTAGAAGAGCAATTTTGCCCAAGTTGCTAGAATTAACGTCCAAGTTCGAGCAATTAGATTTATCAATCACCTTTAATGACCGTCCTACTGATTTAGTCAGCGACGGGATTGATCTTGCGATTCGAGTTGGCCACTTAGAAAACTCAGGCGATATTGTTGCGCGTAAAATTGGGGAGCAAAAAAGGGTGATATGCGCTTCACCCTCTTATTTAGCTACTCGAGAGCGTATTACCAAAAAAGAGGATCTCGCCCAACACGATTGCATCGTCGGTTGGCCTATAGGACAAAGGCATAGTTGGTTATTAAAGAATAAAAAAGGTATGAATGAATCGTTTCATATTGATGCCCGCCATGAAATAGCCGATTGCGAAGGTATCTTACAGTCAGCTTTATCTGGCACGGGTTTAGCGCAATTACCTGTCTGGCTAGTTCAAGAGCATATTGAGAAAGGACATTTATCCCCGGTATTGGAAAATATCTCAGGTGAAAGTTCACCAATAAGTGTAATTTGGCTTAAGACACCTTATATTTTACCAAAAATTAGAGTCATCATAGATGAACTCGTGGCTTTAGCGAGCTCTCA
This sequence comes from Vibrio sp. 10N.222.55.B11, assembly GCF_041473705.1. NCBI lineage: Bacteria > Pseudomonadati > Pseudomonadota > Gammaproteobacteria > Vibrionales > Vibrionaceae > Vibrio > Vibrio sp. 10N.222.55.B11. The sequence goes on along the minus strand of NZ_JBFRST010000076.1, from coordinate 40,975 downwards.
CCCAAATATTTTCAATGCTTCATTAGACGAATAAACCACTCATTTTTAGTAAGAATAGTTGTACAACGTTATATATTTCTCTATCAAGCCCACTTACTGGTAACCCAAATAAAGTGGGCTCCCAATAGTATCCATAACTATTATCTCTTAAAATCTTATTAGCTGTCGTTTGATAGAGAAGCTGCGATAATTTTTTAATATTAAACAGGATTTTTCAATACAGTAATTTAGAGCCCCACATTCAGGCCTCAATTTTTACGTGTGACAATTTAATAAATGGTTTTCTGTGCTGATAAGAGCTTGGTGGTATAGTCATGCTCTTGATAAATAAAGTTCACTTCATTCGAGCATTGCTATTTATTAATATAACGATAGCTATACTTTTATGCCTCCCTCTATCTTGACATAGAAGTCTGAACTCGCGCCCAATCTATTTTCTCTTCTCCAATTGGAACTGGGAAAGATCAAAGCCGTCAATTAAGCTTAAGAAGTAACAGTATTAAATGGTATTTCCTTTATTCTTGAACATCAATCACCGACATTATGGCAGGAGCCTTATTAATATCAACACTTGGACCTGCATTGGCAGTTACAATCATAGTCTCGCCTAAATATTATTTAGCTAAAGAGATTAGTGGAATGAGTAATAATAATCCCATATACTTGAGTAAGTAAGGCTTTAGCTTTATTTTCATATTTTTATCGTGATTAATTTATATTTTCAATCATTAATTATTCAGATTTTCGTGTAGTTCTCTAATCTCAGAAAACAAAGAGACTGTAGTTTCCATACTATCTTGGTTAGTCACTACTGATATTATATCGTTACAAAAATTGTATTTTGACATGATCACGCCGCCCCGATGTGTCGAAAGGTCGTTTTCGATCTTACTATTTGTATCAATTAGCCCCCAATCAGCATTTCGATGACGTTGAAAAATTACCCACAAGTTTGCCCCTATATTTCTATCTAACAAACCATTTATACCATTTGATATAATAACAGTCCCTAAATCAAAATTGGTGGCATTACAAAAATATTGTCCACTTCCCAAAATTAACCCCATAAAATAAAATGTCAAATTATCCGTTATCTCTAGCGCTTTTTAACCATAATTCAACCTCTTTATACAAACTATCAATTGAGTCACAAATAACTGATGACTCGGATGTAACCCCCCAAAACTCGTTACTAAACACACTAATTACTGTAATAAAATACTCAGCAGTAAATATAATATCAAATTTATCCAAAGGTGAATTTAACCCATCCTTATCTCTATTAAGAGTTAATATTTCCTTATCAAAATTTACCCCTAATGCGTATCTATGAAAAATGTCTTTCACACGATCATCACTAATAATTAATGCTAATCTTTTAGCCACACTAGAGTTAAGACCGAGCAAAGTATCATGTTTTTTGGTGCTCTTAACTAAGTTTATACGTTGCTCTTCTACACTTGAACCTCCGTATATTTCAATTTGCCATTTTTTAATCTTCGATATCTCGTCAAATACTGAACTTAGAATAATAGAACTAGATACATACTTCTTCGAAAGAAAAAGTACGTAAGCTGACTCTATCAGTTCACCAACGTAAAAGATTGCCAAATTATACTCTTTACGACTTAAATGCTTCATAACACTAGCCATTATTTCCTAATAATAAACGTTCCAAAAAGATCCCACTAATTAAAAATTTCATATAAAAAAGTCAAACATTTCTTAATGAAAGATTAAAATTATTTATTTCATTAATAGGCATTGGCTTCCCAAAGACAAAACCTTGGAAATTAACCACACCCAAATCTAATAAAAATTTTAGGACTTTTTCATCTTCGATCCCTTCAGCAACTGTTTCAATATTTAACTCTTTATGCGTAAACTCGACAAGCCACTTTAAAACTTTTCTTTTTTTTTCACATTTTAAAATATCATTGGTTAAAAATCTATCCAACTTAATTACATTAATATTCTCAATATTAATTATTCTTTCTAAGGATGTATAATCTCTTCCAAAATCATCAAGAGCTAACCTTATAAAGGGAAATTCTGAGGTCAGGAAATTCATAACTTTATTTACTTTAGAAAAATCGTTTACTCTTGAGCTCTCTAATAATTCAAGATCCAAACTAGCACAATTAAAACCATCAAAAATTTTGTTTTCTGAAATTTTAAAAAATTCAAAAAAGGAAGGGTGTACATTTACACTGATGTTTTTATTTGAGAAACAACTCTCTTTTTTTAGGCTATCTCTTAACAACCTAATAATGAATATATCAAACTCATAGTTATCTTTACACTTTTCAAGTATATCAAGGGGAACATTATAAACCCCATTTTTTTTACAGCGTAACAAAGCCTCATAGCCGTATATGGAGAAAGTACCGTCCTTCTTAGCAGCTACCTTAGGTTGATAAAAAAAGACCAAGTCATTCATTATGATGAATGCACCTCTAAAAAAATTATCATAGTTGTACTTACAATAACCTATTAACTTCTTTGATAGAACTTAAAGAAATACAATTCTCTTAGTCCTAACAAGACCTAATTAGAGTTCAAAACTTGATACATAAAAAATGAACGTTTGAAATATTAACTTGCAAAGCCATAAACAACCATTTTGACAACATCGAAAACACTCCACCAAGTAATAAGGTTCCTATTCTAACCAGAGAAGTGGCACAAAGCGTTAACAGCAAGGCTGGTTTATAGATAACGGTAAGTCGCTGATCTAGTCAAGCTGAAGAGAAATAGCAGCTACATTATCAAAGTTTTTCGGTGGCTTGCTGAACAAGATTATCGTCCATTGTGAGCCTAGCAATCGAGACTGCACTAAAAGCAATCCAAACATGATAACCAACGATAGTGAGATAAATTATGAATCGTAAAGTAATTAATTAGGTAAGCTTAGAAAATAAAGTTTCGATCAAAAGAATGCCACTCTCCTTTGATCGGGCCATGCCTCCCACATCTGCACTTATGGTGGTTATTTCCTCTAAAAGTAAGAACCACCGGCATAGACGGTGGTTTTAAAAGCCAACAAAAAACTGATGCTATCGTTATACGTTTGTTTAAAATAATCTTTAGAAATCATACTTTGTACAAATAATAATCGACTTCTCATAGAGCAACAATAATTCTTTAGATACCTTCAATTAACTCTTTAACTGCATGTGCTACGTCATCTTTCCGCATTAAGCTCTCCCCCACTAGAAAACTATTAAAACCTGATTTTCTTAGTCTCAGGCAATCGTCATTAGTAAAAATACCACTTTCACTAACTAACAATTTATTTTTGGGCGTCATTTTTGACAAATGCTCACTAACGTTGAGGTTCACCTCAAAAGTTCTGAGGTTACGGTTGTTTATCCCTAACAGAGGAGACTCTAACAATAATGCTCGCTCCATTTCTTCTTGATTGTGAACTTCAATTAGTACGTCCATCCCAAGTTCAATAGCCAAACCTTCGAAATCTTTAACTTGCGAGTCACTCAAAACGGACATTATTAACAATATACAATCGCTTCCCCAAGCTCTAGATTCATATATCTGATAATAATCAAATATAAAATCTTTTCGCAACACAGGTAACTTGCAGGCTTGGCGCGCATGAGCCAAATAATCTAAAGAGCCTTGAAAACTTGGCGTGTCCGTCAGAACTGATAAGCAAGCAGCACCACCTACTTCGTAACCATCTGCTAATGTTGCCGGATTAAAATCTGACCGAATCAACCCTTTAGACGGACTGGCTTTTTTTATTTCTGCAATTAGACCAAACTTTCCTTGTTGTTCTTTGTTCATTAATGCTTTGACGAACCCACGCGTTGGTGGCTGGTCAAGAGCTATTTCCCTAACCTCTTTTTCTGGACGCGTTAATTTCGCGACCTTAATTTCTTCAAGCTTATAATTTTCTATCTTTTTAAGTATATCCATAATAACGTTTCCTTAATATAATCCATAGTAGTTTCCATATAAAAACCATTTTAACATAAAATCAAATCATCATTAGTTGTCATATGTACCGTAAGATGCTAATAAATATCAATTTAATAAAATAAAAAATAATCAACCAATCCTATTCTACCAATTGTGAATAAAGTTTAGAGTTATATTTACAAAATTTCTAATTATTCTTAATTCTATTCAGTAAGTTGGAGGGGGGGCATAAACAGTGGACCGAACCCTACCATATCAGTTAAATCAGACTCTATTGCTATTCTGGCCTGTTCGGAATGATATCGACCAGTAGAAATTATTATTCCTTTATATAAATCTCGAATAGCTATTTTAAACTCTATAGGGATTGCTGGGTCATCACCCGAATCAAATTCATCTATATGAATATAGACAACTCGCGATTTATTGAGAGATTTAACTGCTGATATATAAGTTTTTGCTGTATTTTTATCGACAGCTCCGTTTAGAGGTGCAAATGGAGCCAAGCGACCCCCTACACGGTCTTTTCCTATAGCACTAATAAGAGTATCAACAACCACATTCAAAAAAGCAGGCGATTCTCTGTAAAACCTTCATACTCATAAACGAAGGTATTGCCCTCTGATTCTATGAATTGATGAGCGAAATAGCCATTTTCTACATGTAGTTCGACACCATCAAAGCCAGACGTCATAGCAGTCAAAGCAACTTGTCGATACTTTTCAGCGATGTCGAAAATACTGTTTGTAGTTTCTTTTGGTATTGCTGCCCCGACAAACTCCTGATTACGATTTTTAGTATCAACAAAAACCTTAACACTATCTTTTTTGACTACGGAAGAAGTAATAGATTGTCCACCATCGATATTTTCGGGGTGACCACCGTACCATAATTGAGCGAAAATCACGCCACCACTTTTGTGAACTGAATCAGTGATTTTTTTCCATTCCATAATCTGTTCTTGAGTATCGAGAGCAGAAGGCAACGAATACTCTTGTTCTTTCGGATAAAACAGATTTCCCACAGCGATTCTCAATCCCGCAGATGAACGTCGAGAATAATATGTTGCCATCATATCGTTAACGAAGTTTCCGGATTTAGTGGCTTCAGAAAATGCTACAGGTGGCATAACGATACGATTTTTTAAAACAATTGAACCTAAATTAATAGGATGCAATAACACATCAACCATATCAATCCTTTCTTTTAATATCAAAAATTTAAATGCCTATTATTAAATTGACATAAAAAATAATTTTAAATGTACCATTTATATTCCAAGATAATTATAAATTATTTCATAATTATAGTATAAACACAAAGTCCCACCGAGACTCAATCAAAGTATTGAAAACCAGATAAAACCGGGTTAGCTTAACATGGACTTTTATAACTTACATAAACATATAAATATAAATATAGATAAATTGATAAAATCAATATTTCCCGACATCAAAAATATAGTTTAACTGAAATTTTTCTAAACAAGAAAAATAGCAGGGGAAAAGATTTAACATCATTATTTTTATAAATTGATAATCTTAATATTAACTGAAAGTAAATACCTGATTTTATAGTTTATTTGTTAAAATTTTTAGTAGTGGTTCTCACCAAGTCCACAACTGAGCATGTATTTCCACCTACTGTATTCTCAACCATTTTTAAATGATTTCAACATAATGGAGTATCTTCATGAAAACTAACAAGCAGATGTCTTTAACCGGCCGTGTAATATCAGGGATGGTTATAGGCGTCTTGACAGGATTTATAATTCGCACATTTTTTTCCTATAACGAGTTTATTGATTCCTATATTGTAAATGGACTATTCGAAGTCGGGGGGCAAATCTTCGTTGCTAGTTTAAAAATGTTAGTTGTACCACTAGTATTTGTTTCACTCGTTTGTGGTACTAGTTCCTTAAAAGACATATCTACATTAGGAAGAATGGGAGGGAAAACCTTAGTTTTCTATGTAGCAACAACTGCTATCGCGATTACACTCGCACTTACAATGGGCGTATTGTTTGAACCGGGATCCGGTGCCGATCTCACAGCTGCTAGTTCATTTAAATCGGTAGAAGCGCCGTCTTTAGGCCAAGTGATCATCGACATGTTTCCAACTAACCCAATAAGCGCCATGGCTGAGGGTAATACACTGCAAGTTATCGTATTTGCAGTCCTGTTTGGCATAGCCATTAGCATTTCAGGCCAACCTGGCAAACAAATTGCTGAATTATTTTCCAACTTAAATGAAGTAATAATGAAGTTGGTTGCTTTACTGATGAATCTAGCGCCATATGGTGTATTTTTCTTGATGGCAAAACTGTTCAGTGGCTTGGGTATTGGCGCAATACTCAATCTTGCTGAATACTTTTTAGTTCTAGCCGGAACCTTAATTTTACATGGTCTTGTAACGTATGGCTTAATGTTAAAAGGCTTTACAGGTTTGAATCCTGTTTTGTTTCTGCGAAAAATGGAAGATGCGATCATGTTTGCTTTTTCGACAGCATCATCTAATGCCACTATTCCGGTAACAATGGAAACTGCAAAACACCGCATGGGCGTAGCAAACCGAGTATCTTCCTTTACAATACCTTTAGGTGCAACTGTAAATATGGACGGTACTGCAATAATGCAGGGCGTTGCTACTGCATTTATAGCTCAAGCGTTTAATATTGATTTAACAATGGGCGATTATCTAATGGTAATCATGACTGCTACACTAGCATCTATTGGTACAGCCGGCGTTCCTGGTGTTGGGTTGGTCATGTTAGCAATGGTATTAAATCAAGTAGGTTTACCTTTAGAAGGAATAGCGCTAATTATGGGCGTTGACCGCCTTCTGGATATGATTCGTACAGCGGTAAATATTACAGGCGACAGCGCAGTAACAATTATTGTCGCAAAATCTGAAGGAGCATTAGACGAAGCTCGTTTCAATGATCCAACGGCAGGTTTAACTGAACACCCAATACGAAATAACTCCTAAATCATTCCTCGTTCTATTTCCAAAAAAAAAGCCTGGTAATAATATCAGGCTTCTAAAAACTAAGTTTAAATTCAATCTATATAAACGAGTGCATCCTATAAAATAAAACATAACTTCAAACCAATGAAAAATTACATGTTTCATACATAATATAAAAGCCTCTAATATATAGAAGGTCGAGTTTGATATGAATAATAAAAAAAATAAAGCTTCGTGATCATAAAAGAGAAATTAGTATTTTCAGGACCAGAATAATTGTTGTATATTCTGGAATAATCTTTCTCACTTTAATCTTAATTGGGAATTTATACAGGCTCCAAGTGATAAATTTTGAACGTTATAAAGCATTAGCTGATGGTAACAGAATAAAATTACTTCCTATTGCTCCTACACGTGGATTAATATATGATCGAAACGGTTCTTTACTTGCCGAAAATAAGATCACATATACTTTGACATTGATTCCAGAGCAAACAGTTGATGTAGAATTGATGCTACAAAGGCTTAGCAAATTCATAGTCCTAGATACAAAAAAAATCAATAACTTCAAACACCGCTTAAACAACAAACGTTCCTTTGAATCGGTGACGCTCTTAGAAAACATGAATGAAACAGAGGTCGCGAAGTTTTCGGTTCGTAAATATCAATTTCCCGGTTTATCTATCGAAGCCAGAAAAAAACGCTTTTATCCTCATGGTGAAGTCCTTACTCATGTGTTAGGTTATGTGGGAAGGATTAACAATAACGAATTGATAAAACTGGATAAAAAAGGTGTAGTGGCTAACTATCAAGCAACTAAAGTGATTGGGAAACTTGGTGTCGAACTATATTATGAACATTTACTTCACGGTAAAAAAGGGTACAGAGAAGTAGAAGTCACGAGCCAAGGCCGCATCGTTAGAACAATTAAATACATACCGGCATTACCAGGTAAAGATATCGTTCTAAACATCGACTTGGAACTACAAAATTACTTATTTCATCAACTAGCTCCGCATACAGGTAGTGCCATCCTACTAGACTCAAAAGACAACAGCGTATTAGCGATGGCATCAGCTCCTAGCTATGACCCAAATCTTTTTGTCGATGGGATATCTAATAAAAACTACCAAAAATTATTAGATGACCCTGCCCGTCCATTGATTAACCGAGCTACATTAGGCGTTTACCCTCCAGCTTCAACAATAAAACCTTTTATGGCCATCGCTGGTTTGCAAGAACGTGTAATTTCTAACAACACGATTCGCGATAATCATGGTAAATGGAAAATCCCGGGATCTGCACCAAACTCGAAAGTGTGGCGAGACTGGAACAGGTGGGGGCACGGTCCAGTAAACGTTACCGAAGCTATAGAAGAATCAGTCAATTCATTCTTTTACCAAACAGCATTTGATTTAGGTATAGACCGAATATCTTCTTGGATGAAACGGTTTGGTTTTGGTGAACCGACAGGAATCGACCTTTATGAAGAAAGTACCGCTAACCTCCCGACTCGAGAATGGAAACTGGATCGTTATCGTATCCCATGGTATCAAGGAGACACTATTCCAGTAGGAATTGGTCAAGGTTACTGGACCTCCACTCCTCTTCAGCTTGCGAAAGCTACATCCATCTTGGTTAATCGTGGCCAGGTTACAGCTCCACATTTACTTAAAGCAACGTTAAACCATGGAGAAAGTTTTAGTACACAAAAGATAATTGTACAGGCACCGATAAGAGTCATGAAGGAAGTGTCAAATAAAGTTTGGGATATTCCACTTAACGCAATGCGTCTGGTAAACCATGGTAGCCGTGGTAGCGCTAGAAATGCTTTCAAGCATGTAGAATATATAAGTGGTGGTAAATCCGGAACTGCACAAGTCTTCAATCTTGCGAAAGGCCAGGTTTATAACTCTAAAAAACTTGCGAGGAGCTTACATGACCAAGCGCTATATACTGCATTTGCACCGTACGAGTACCCACAGTATATCGCAACGGTCGTAATTGAAAATGGTAATGGCGGCTCTAAAGTAGGTGCGCCTTACATAAGAAAGTTATTAGATTTCGCTTTCGACAATCAGAAGAATGACGTTCAATAGATAGTGATAGTGATAAGTTGTTAATCGTCTATAGCTGTAGAAATAACGAAAAGCTATTTACTATCTTTCAATATGTATCGATGTTACTTTCTCTTAGTACGAACGTTCCTCCACCGATAAGCAGGGTGGAACAACAAATATTTGAGCTTTTTGTACCGACAAGTGTAAATACCCCCTTAGCAGAAATCTGATTTTAGTAGTTAGGGGGCTACATGAATTAGGGCATTAGTTTTTATGACAAAAATAATAGCCCGTATTCAAGTCCTAAGTGCGACACTTCGCCATTTAAGCAGCCATGCAAATTTCTTTGAATATAACCGCAAGTTGCTTAAAACCCAAACACTTCTCCGGCCTATAGTTAATCCTCGCTATAGCAAACAAGATAACATCATCGCCAACTTCTCTTATGTTTTTCCCTTTCGGAACATACTGACAAAGGAGTCCATTTGTATTTTCATTGGATCCACGCTCCAATGAACCGCATAGATGAGCAAAGTTAAATTCAGCGTCTAATGCTGTTGCTATCTCTTTGTGGTTCGCAAACTCACTACCGTTATCGGCGGTCAGGCAAGAACCTATTCTTGTTATCATGCACATTATTATTCTTAAACACTCAACCGCGATAATGTAAATTCTGAAAATTAAAAATCTATCGAGTGAAACGTTATTGCCCATGTCAATCAAACAACTCTAGAAAAAACTCGACATACTTCGATTATTATAAACGATACAAATATACTTACACCTACTGCGGCAGAAGAAACATCTTTGATTCGACCTATTTTAATATTTTGATTTAATTCAACAAAGTCACATAGTGCTTCTATGGCGGTATTAAACATTTCTGATACTGGACTAATACGGTCGCAATGAATACCAAACTAAAATCTAACCATTGACTGAAATAGAAAAACCCTATCATCAATATGATAAAAAGTGCTAATTTGTAAGCGACGGAAAAATCCATAAGGACAGCAAGACACCTCTAAGTTCTCTCCTAATTTTTCGAATCGGTTTAAACCTAGAGCCCCCTTATCTAATCTCATATATTCCCTTAAATAAGTTAAATAGATAATAAACCAGCCACTAATTCAAATATTATTGTTTGATATCAATTAGTTCACCTATTTCGAATTTTTATTATGAAACCAATCATCAAACAGCTTCGGTTAGTCGTTGAGTAACCAGGTACTATACCCAATCAACTTGAAGATGCTGGCTTGAACACCTGAAAATTATCATTTATTCGAGACGTCAAAGAGCTTGCGATCTCTGGAAGAGTCACGGTGCAAAATTCTCGATTGCTTCTCTGAATTCCCGTTTAGTTTTTAAATAAACGTTGTTCCTTGAATATTCGTTCATCACCTTCCAAAGCCGCTCGATTGGATTTAGATTTGGACTATAAGGTGGAAGGTAGTGAAGCTTAATATTCAAGACAAAAGCAGCATTTCTGACTAAATCACTACGATGGTACCCCGCACCATCTAAGATAATGTGGAGCTTGTGTTCCAATGGATAACGTTCTCTAATTTGGCAGAAAAATCGAACGATGCTTTCACTGTTTATGGTCTCGTAATCATTAATAATAGTGCCGCCAATGTCGTTAAGATTCAAAGCACCAATGAGGTTGAGACGACTTCGACTTCCCGTTGTTTCAACGGCTTTATCATGCCCTGTTCGTATCCAACCATGTGATATTTTGGTTGCTTGAGTAGGATGGACGGCATCAATGAATAAAATCGATTCATCTTTACTACAGCTTGCTTTGAGCGCTTCATAAGCCTCAATAAAAGCTTTCTGTTTGGTTTCATCGAATTTATGAGGTACGCCTTTGGGCATCTTGTAGCTGAAACCATTTTGGTGAAGCCACTTGTTCATCCCTGCAACACTATATTGCACTCGATAAACTGTGAAAACATGAGCAACAATCTCACGCGTATGATGATAGATGTGCACGGTTAGGTGTGTGATTAAACTTTGGGTTTGCTGCTGAGATAGGTAGTTTTTTGAGCCACCGTTTTCAGGCTTGAGCTTGTTCGATAGCGAGTAATCTTTGAGATGCTGTCTAACCGTTGTTTCATGGATAAGTAGTGCATCGGCAATTTCTTCAGGACTCCACCCGTTACTGGCATGAATAACAGCTTTGATACGGTCGCGAACTCGATCATCACGAGTTGTATCATGTTGGTTAATCAGCGTAAGCTTTTGTTCATTGGATAGAGTTATTTTCATGTCACCTAGCATGATCCTCATTTTGGCTAAAATCAAGCATCTTCAATGATCACGGGTATAGATCTTATTAACTCGTACCCAAATTTTACTAATCTAGTTTACCTAAACCTTTTAATCCCATCTAATACGAGTGCGAACAGTGATAACGTAATCAACAAATAAGTTGGTATTTCTTGTACTGTAATAGCGTCACCAATCAATAACCCAACAACAAAAATAAAAGCAGGCTCAACGTAACCAAGCAACCCAAAGACAGAAACTGACAATTTAGAGTAAGCGTACAGATAGCAAAGCATAGGTATTACAGATACGATACCTAAGCCAGCATAATATGCATAATTACCGACAGAAAGAGATAAAGAAAAGTCTAATGGATAGAGCAAGAAAAAACCGAACAAAGCCAATGGCATAAGGAATAGGTGATCTACAGCCAATCCAATATCGGTAGCTAATGGTATTGTTTTTCGGTGCATAAAATAAGCTGGGTAACCCAAAGCTATCACTAGTACCACCCAAGAGATTCCGTCGGATAAAGCATACGTATAAAGCGTACCCGACAGTGCGAGATAACACGCTAGCTTTTGATAAAAAGACAACGTTTCTCGATATACCAATCGACCAATTAAAACCATTACGATTGGCATCGTAAAATAGCCTAATGCAAGAGACAAAGTCTCTCCATTCACAGGCGCCCAAACAAACAACCAGTATTGCGGTGCAACCAAAAGTGCTGAAACACAGTATTTGGGCCACATTTTCCACACCTTTAAAGCTTGCAGTAGTAGGTGAGTTCTTTTGGAGATAAATAATAATAAGCAGAGTAACATTGTACTCCACAGTATACGCTGCACTGCTAACCAATGGCTTTCCCCCCCTGTAATCTCACTTGGGGGCAGTGGTGGTTGAAACTGGACATATACAGGTATGAATGCAAACAAAAATGAACAAAGAATAGATGCTATAATACCTTTGGTTTCTGCTGGCAAGGTTTTAATGTGGCACTTTAATGAAAAATAGAAACACGTCATGATTAATATGGCCTTTTTTACGGCGCTGCGTTCAAGAAAATACTAGTTTTTTAATTTATTGTTTTATTGGATCGTTATCAATCGAACGAACTAAAACATTAAAAATAAGTGCCACTTAGAAAATCTAAATAGTCCACGCATGCCAATTCATCTTAATTAAATTAATAAATGAGTGACTGACTGATTCTCACCCATTAAATCTATAGGTATATAAACCATTCACGCAATGCATTGCAAATAAAAAACCAACCTGGCTTATATTTTTTAATACCTTATTTAAATTAGCAATTTTTATTAAAACCAGTTTAAAATATCAACACAGAGTTATAAGAAAAATTTTCATTACAAATTTGTCTAGATATTTTTTCGGTTACCACTTTCATTCTCACTCCCATAAAATCATTACTAGTACCCTTACTACCATTTATCTTTTATTTCAAAGAATTGTTTAAAGAGCAGGCATCATAGTTCAAATCTAACCGTCAATTAAGACCACATAGAAATAAACACACAGTCCCCGCAGGACTTAATCATTAATAACAAAGTCAGACAAGTACACCCAACCTAAGCACCTGTTTTATATTGATTTGTTATATTTTAAACTGAAGTACCCTGGTAGAGAAGTGGTACAAAAAAATTAGATAGTATTTTAATTTTACATAAAAACCGCCTTGCCAAATGGGAGGAAATATGACACATTCCTCAAAGAAAACGGTATATACCATTACAATTCAGCTCCCAATTTTATTACGTAGCGAGATGACTTAACATCATGAAAAATGTTTAAAAAATATCAAACAATAGAAATATCTTTTACATTATACAAAGTAATCAGAGCTCACAATAGATTATCTAGAACAGAAGTTACACTTCCAACTAACAAGAAAAAATGATTAATGATGACTGAAAAAGGTGACGCCTTAAAGTTGAATATTTTTCCTGGTTTTAACTTTAAATTAAGTGAATGATTTATAAAAAGACACTTTTATTTTTTAACTTAATTTTACTTTTAAAAAAACTTACAGTGGCGTTGCGCCTAATACCTATTTTTTAATTAATACACCCCTTCAGCTAGAGTTCACGCTATAAAACCATATATAACAAGGAGCAGAAAATGAAACTACAGCAACTTCGTTACATTAATGAAATAAAAAAAAATGGGTATAACATATCTCTTACATCACATCAGCTATATACGTCTCAGCCCGGTATCAGTAAACAAGTTTCACTTTTAGAGGATGAACTGGGCGTGAAAATTTTTGATCGACAAGGTAAACACTTATCTGGTCCTACAAATGTCGGTAAGGAAATCCTAAACGAAGCCATTAAAATCTTAGAGATTGAGGATAGAATCAAGGCTATTTCATCCGAAGTTACATCCCCAAAAAAAGGGAAACTCAATATCTTTACAACTAACGCCATTGCAAATTTCATACTACCTAAAAGCGTCCGTTACTTACTGACAAGCTACCCAAATGTGTCTCTGCACATGTCGACAATCGAACCAAGTCATCTTAATAATTCCTTGCCGGCTGGACCCGGTGATATTGCGATTGTGGCTCAGGATATTGAAGAGATGACAGGCCTAACGGTACTCCCAGTTTACAAGTGGTCATTGAGCTTAATTATCCCTTCTGAACATCCACTATCAAAGACACACACATTAACCCTTGAACAAATAGCAAAAGAAAAACTCATTAGCTATGAATTAAAATCAACAGGGCGAATCGCTATAGACAATACGTTTTCTCAACTAGGCCTAACCCCAGATTATATTGTCACAGCAATGGATGTAGAGGTAATAAAAGAATATGTCAGTAAAGGGGTCGGTATTGGTATCATAGCGTCAGTTGCTGCCCACTCAATAGATGATTCTTTTACCGTACGCTCATTAGAAGGATTTTTTCCCGATTGTTACGCATGGCTTTGTTTTGGTAAAAACGTGTATTTGCAGACATACATGTATGATTTTATCGAAAAGCTTGCACCACACCTCACAAAAGTAGTGATTGAACAAACCAAGCATATGACTAAGTCGGAAATAATAGATTGGTTTAAGACTGTCCCTCTACATACTTATAAGTAACAACCATTACCCTCTCAAGTCATTAAGAATGTGACACATAACCTCCAACTGTTTATTATATGCAAAAATTTGCACTACTATCTATTTTTTATGAGATATGTTCGTATTCAAGAAAATCTTAGATACGTTACTTCAACAACGTCTCATACGTTAAATTAGGAGCTCACCATGACTAAAGTTGCCATAATTACAGGATCTAGCCGCGGTATCGGGAAAAAAATTTCTCACTATTTCGCTCAGGAAGGATACTCTTTAATTTTAATGTCCTTGAATAAGCTGAATCTTGAACAGGCAAAAGTAGAAATAAACACACTCTTTCCATCGTGCAACGTAGAAGTAGTGCCTATCGATTTCAACGTCCCGTCCGAGGTAGAAGCAACAATCACATCAATCATCAAAAAAAATAAAAACATTGAGGTCATGGTCAATAGCGCTGGTATTTTGGCAGCAGGCAACACTAAACTACCTTTAGTCAAACTTTCTGAATTAATGAATGTAAACCTACTGTCTACCATCACTGCTTGTAATATCGTTGCAGAACAAATGAAAAAACAAAGGTTTGGAGAAATATATAACATCGGTTCCACTGCAGGTTTGACGCCAGTCCCCAAAATAGCCGCTTATGCAGCTTCAAAAGCGGCCATTGTCAGTTATAGCGAGTCGCTCTATCATGAGCTTCTCCCATTTGGTGTAAAAGTTTGTTGTTTATGCCCAAGTGTCGTAAACACAGACATGACTAACGATGGTCGAATTGATAATAAATTAAAAATTGAAACTCAAGATTTAACAAAAGCACTCGATTTTATTCGAAGCTTATCTTCTGCGGCAGCCGTAAGCACACTCTCCATACGCTGTCGTATCATAGACTTAGAGTAATAAAGAACGTTCAGAGAAACTCTAACACCTTTAATACCATACTTAACATCACTGTAGTGGTCTATAACGGCCATCGTTCGACTATAAAAAGTTAGAGTAACCTGGGAGGTCTACACCAATATTCCTAGACACTGAATTAAGTGATCACTAACGACTTAAACAACGACGTCTAAGGAAACTAGAATCCTTAAATTAAAAGGAGATGCAACAAAACTAGCAGAGAAAGTGAGAAGGGCTGTGGCAACAAGACAGCTTTATTTACATGAATATCAAATCGACGCTTGGTGAAAGAATTCGAAGGAAGACTCTAAACTAATCAGCAAGAGCGAGGAGCTAGCAGCAGATGCTGCCAAGCTCAAACGGCAGCTAATCGAATGGGCAGAAGAACTAGAAACTGGACAAAGAGCCACCACCATCCTCGAAAAACTCTAAAGTAAGGTATCGGTTAATGCGGGGGTCTCTCCTACTGGAGCAGATTAAAACCAATAGCTTCTAAATGACTGACCTATGAAATAGGCCAATCATCATACTTATATTTACTCATCACGTATTGATGATTACATGAAGTTAGACTGATAGTAACGAGTTACTCGACCACATATTTTTATTAAGCGGAAAAGCCACCGTCGATCATCAAATCAGCACCAGTGATGTAACCCGCTTCTGAGCTAGCGACGAATGCTACTAAGCTAGCAATCTCCTCCACTTGACCATAACGACCAAGTGCACCGATAGCTTTTACAGGCTCTGAAGTATCGCCATTGTCTGGGTTTAAGTCAGTATCGACCGGACCAGGTAAAATGTTGTTGACCGTAATACCTCTAGGGCCGAGATCGCGAGAGAGACCTTTGGCCAATCCGGTTAGTGCAGACTTGCTCATTCCATATATAGAACCGCCAGCAAAAGGAATACGCTGAGCATTAGTACTACTGATATTAATTATTCTGCCATGATTATTCATATGCTTCGAGGCTTCATGAATAGCTACAAATACACTTCGTACGTTAGTATTGATGGTCTTGTCCCAATCATCCATCGTCAAATTTTCTATATTATCCCAGATAAGCGTACCTGAATTGTTTACGACAACATCAATCTTACCAAGTTGCTTGATGGTTTCACTGATTGCATTTCTGATATCTTCCGGCTTCGTGCTATCCGCTTTTATCGCGATAACTTTACCACCTTTTGAAATTAAGCTATCAGCAAGGTCTTTTGCTTTACCCTGGGATGACACAAACGTAAAAGCAACAGACGCGCCCTCTAAAGCCAATCTCTCAACAATCGCAGCACCAATACCGCGACTGCCGCCTTGGATAAATGCAACCTTACCTTTAAATCTATTTAAGTTGTTCATTATGTTTGCCTTAATTAAAAGTAGTCAATGTGAATCATCTTTTTAATGTCTGCATCATAACCGATTAAATCTCAATTATTAAGTCCTTAAAGTTAAAATCAAAAAGTCCCTATAGGAACCAATTGTAAATACAAAGTCAGCTTATAGAAGTTTGTCACTTGGTTATCGTAGCGAAGTTAAGCAATT
Organism: Vibrio sp. 10N.222.55.B11; assembly: GCF_041473705.1. Taxonomy (NCBI): domain Bacteria; kingdom Pseudomonadati; phylum Pseudomonadota; class Gammaproteobacteria; order Vibrionales; family Vibrionaceae; genus Vibrio; species Vibrio sp. 10N.222.55.B11. The sequence goes on along the minus strand of NZ_JBFRST010000076.1, from coordinate 24,205 downwards.
TTGCCCAAGTTACTAGAATTAACATCCAAGTTCGAGTCATTCGATTTATCGCTCACCTTTAATCGTCGCCCTACTGATTTTATCAGTAACGGGGTGCTCCTGTGACTCGAGCTAGCTACTTAGATAAGAGCATTAGGAAAGGAGCGATCATTTTTATCTAGATAAAAACGCCTTACATTCTACCTAAAATAAGAGTAAATCAGATATTTTAGGTGTCATTGTTTTTAGTTAGATCAACGATATTGAGGCCACTATCAAAGTTTGATAGTGGCCTCAATCATCATAAAACCTACATACTAGCTAACAATATTTACATTTGTCTTAGGTATCGCGCAGCAAGCTAGGGCCATTCCTTTCGCCTTATCACTGTCTTCAATTCCTGGGGCATCGGGCTGGTAAACCTCTCCTGATTTCACAGTGACTTTGCAGGCGCCGCAGAAACCAGCTCTGCAGTTATTCGAAATAGAAAGCCCTGCTGCTTCAGCTTGCTCCAGAACGGTGCGCTGGTTGCTTCCTTCAAACACGACACCATCAAGGTTGATTTGAACCCTTTTCTCGCTCCCGTCCGCCACTCTTGCAACGCCAAATGTCTCTTGATGGTACTGTTCTTCGGGCAGCCCACTCTCTATCATCAAGCGCTTTACACTCTCCATGAAACCACTAGGACCACATACAAAAACTTGACGTTTGTGAAACTCTGAAATTTGATTTAAATGAGTACGACTAAAATGCCCCTTTTCGCCTAGCCAATCAGTTGATGGCTCGCTAAGGGCTAGAGTCACAGTGACATTGGCGTGTTGTTTTTCTAGCATAAGGAGCTCTTCCATGAATGGAATATCCGCTTTCGTCAAACATTGATGATAAAACGCAATATCACGCGTGTCTCGTTGGTCTGTCAAATACCGAAGCATAGCGATCATGGGCGTCACACCGCTACCGGCAGAAAGCAGCAACAGCGGCTCATTCGATTCTTTAGTAATATGAAAAGTGCCTTTGGGTTGATCCGCAATAATGGTATGGCCAACTTGTAAGTGGTTGAACAACCAGTTGGAAACTTCACCACCATGGACTCGTTTCACTGAAATCGACAAACGTTCTGGCCGAGAGGGGCTAGATGACAGCGTATACATTCGTTTGGTCAGTTTGCCATTAATCATGAGCTCAATAGGAAGATGTTGCCCCGCTTTATACTCAGGCACCATGCCGCTTTTGGGCTCAAACCAAAATGTCTCGAAACTTCTTGCCACTGATTCTCTTTCAACGCAAATCAACTCTTGTTTTTTGGCATCGAGATCTTCATAAAACTCCTTGGATTTATACTCAAGTACTTCGATAGCATCATTGATGGAGACAACACCTTCGTTTTTCGCTACAAGGTTTTGCCCGAAAAATATTTTGCCTTGCTCGTTGGCTCTAAAGCGCGAAAAGGTCGTCAATGGCTCTTTACTGTTCCTAAACTCTCCATTTTCCAGATCAAGTGTCGTTAAAATGCACCGCTCACACGGCTCTACAATTTCAAATTCGACATCACCTATTTTGATACGCTTCCATGAGTCTTCGATAAAAGGTTCGTCTGATTGCACCACCAGGTTGGTACGAAACTGTTCCATGGTGTGAACTTCGCTGCTGCGTCTATTTAGCTCCGCTAATGAGCCAGAGCTAATAAGCAAAACAGGAAATCCGTCGGCAAAGCTCACATTATGACCAAGATTTTCTTTCACACGCTTAGATTGCTCGCCAGTAAACAGTAACTCAACTCGCTTCCCAATTACTTGGCTAAACCAGTCATTCGCTTCATCGGTTGTTGTGTAGGCTGAAAAGCTGTCCCTCCAAACACTGGCATCTGTCGCCTGCATTTTGAAGGTAGAGTAGTGTAATTTTAGTGCCGCCAGCCCAGGGTAAGAAAAAATGACACCGGTTGGCATTAGACTAGAACTCACCTTCACCATATTTGGATACTGGCGCGCCGTCACCATGGTTGGGTATTTAGCCGAGGCGGAGACATCATCACCAGTTAACGCCAACATAAAGCGACGATCAAAAACAAGGCCTTGCTTTTCGACCCATGAAGAAGAGAGAGAAAGCCCGCCAATGGATTTGACTGGATAGATATTAACTTGGGAAAGTACGGTAGGATTTACCACAATGTCACCCTTTATTATTGTGTTGACTTATTGAACCGAAAGGAACTGTTTTAACGACCTAACAAGGCAGATGGTTTATCTTGTCGCTACGAAGATTACCTCGCGGACTTAAGCATGAAGCGCATCGAAACCAACGCATTCAATACCATTTTTTCTTAGCCAGAGAGAAAACTCATCGCTGGTTAAAATCTTCCACTCTTCAACACGAGCATGAGCATAGCTAGAGATTTCCTCTAGCTCTTCAGTTAGCGTCCTTGCTGGGTGGCACATTAATTCAATCGTACTGTTAGGCATGCTGTCTTGATAAGCCAGCAATACTGCTTTGAGGTATTCAATATTGACACCTTCAGCATGAAAGCCCATATCAAACGCATCTGGGGTAGGAACCGACAGTAAACTTTGACCCTGTATAAAGCTATCAATACGCCTAACTGGAAGACCTATTTCATTCGCTGCCTGCGTGAAACCTATCTTAAGAGGACGGTAGGCACCAGCAAAATGGTGGCTATCGATATGATTAATATTAAATCCCGCGTCTAAAGCCGCTTGATATTGCGCCATACACTCTCTAAAGACTTCATCAGAAGACACATCAGATTTATTAAACAGGGCCTTTCTATCAAAAAAATGACCATTCTCGTCAACCAGTGTTGGAATTAATTTAGGGGACGATATTGATTTACCTGATGTCACTGTAAAATGCAGTCCAACTTCATGAATAAGACCACGCTGATAGAGTTGTGACGCGTGAGATACACCAGGTTGGTTCATCATTATGGTGGTCGATTTTACGGTCCCGGCGCGAAAACAATCAGCGATACCCAAGTTTACAGATTCCGTCAGACCGAAATCATCAGCGTTTAATATAAGTTTCATCGTATCTTGTCCAATTTATAAATAATCAATTCTTGTAACGTATCTATAAGACCCGACGTCTATTTTAAACATCTCACACAACAACTTTGCGTTTGTTGATTGAGTAAAATTTAACACTTCGCCCATGACCCATTACAAAAATTACTCTATAATAGCTAAAAGCTTCTGACAAACGAACAAAACTTCAATATAAATTAACTAGAGTAATGCATGAACTTAGTGACCAATCAACAACAACAGCTTTCTCTTCTTCATACTTTTAGCGTTGCAGCGCGCCACTTGAGTTTTACCCAAGCAGCAGAGGAGCTCTTTATTACTCAAAGCGGAGTCAGTCAGAGAATAAAAAAACTGGAAATACAGCTTCAATTCAATCTGTTTATTCGAAAGACCCGAAAGCTAGAGCTCACCCCAGAGGGGCAAAGAGTTCTGAGTGTTTTAAACTCATCATTTGAGTCCATATTTTCCACCCTCTCTGACATTCAAACCGGAGAGCTGACTGGTAGCTTACATATAGCCACATCACCTTATTTCGCCTCTGCTTGGCTGATCCCGAGACTCCCCTCACTTCGTCAGCAATACCCACACTTAAGCATCAAGCTGCAAACCAAACAAAACCAATCTGATTTTGAATTTGAGCCATACGATGTAGCTATTTTTTATAGTAAAGGAGAATACCCAAATCACTACAGTGAGCGTTTATTTTCTGGAAAGAGAACACCTGTGTGCAGTGCTGACTACGCCGAGGAGCATTGTCTTAACAATGGAATCAATACTCTATCAGACGTTAATTTTATCCATAGAGGGGATACAAGTGCGTGGCAGTATTGGTTAGATGAGATAAGTGTAGGCATCGACTGCGAAAAGCGATGTGATTTCTATAGTGATAACAGACTGGCGATGGAAGCAGCGGAATTATCACTCGGTGTGTTTCTTGCTCGATTAGAATTTGCGCTGCCTTTAATTCAAGCGGGTAAGTTAGTCGCGCCATTTCCACATATTGAATCAGGAAAAGGCTACGATTTGGTTTGCCCTAAAGGAATGGAAACCAGAGCGAAGTTCCAAGCGTTTTCTCGCTGGGTACATTCTGAGATAGACAACGGATAAAGAGTTCTCGTTATATTGCTACATAACCGAGTACAAATTATAAGCAGTTCAAATATAAAAATACCCTAGAGTGGCTCTAGGGTACGAATTAACAATGATAGGCAATCTACGACAGTAATCAAGACTGCATTGTCAACAAAACTTAGCTCTCGTTTTGTAAGTTATTTTTTGTTAAAAAAATCAATAACTAGATCTTCAACCTGGACTGGACACTCCTCCATCAACCAGTGACCACATGACTCCAACACATGACCTTGAACATCATTAGCATATTCTTTCATTTGATTAAATTGAGTCGCTCCTAAACTGCCTTGACCATTACCTGATATCGTCAGAATCGGCATTTTCAACAAGTTATTCTCTGATAGATTGTCATTTTGAATCACAGATTCAGGAAGTGCTCTGTAATACTCAAAAGCAGCGTTTAGAGTTTGAGGTTTTTTATAAGATTCCGCATACATACCGAACAGTTCATCTGAAAATGCATTCTTATTCTCTGCATGCTCAAGAATGAAGTGCTTAAAAAACTTATCTTCATTGCCTGATATAAGTGATTCAGCCAATTCGTTTTTCGCAGAGAAAAAGCTAAAGTGCCACGCGGTCGACTCTCCCTGAGGAGTATAAGCTGGGAACGTGTATATTAAGTCGCTTGGTACGATGGTCTCCAGTAGAGCGACCTTATCAATATCATTCTGATGTTGAGCTAGCATAGGATATGTGACCCAGCCACCAATATCATGAGCTATGACATTGAATTTATCATCCGGGCTAAAGGTCTTAGCTAAAGAATGGATATAAGGTGATACGTCCTGCCCTGTATAAGTGGAGTCTAGCGGCTCAGATAAACCAAGACCTGGAAGATCCATAGCAATAACTTGGTAATCTTCTGCTAATTTAGGCATTAACTGGTGCCATTCGTACCATGACTGAGCAAAGCCATGGACCATTACCAATAAAGGCCCTTCCCCTCCAATTACATAATGAAGCTTCACTCCGTTAACTTCTTTAAAGCTGCTTTCAAAACCAGAAGGAATTGGAAACTCACTGTCCGCTTGACTCTGCTCATTACCCGCAAAAGCCATTGAGGAAAGTAAAATGCCCGATGCGACTAAAAGTGTTTTCTTCCATTTTTTCATAAAGTTAAATCATCTCATAACGTGTTAAGTCGATATGCACTTAAAGTTAATGGCATACCGAAGCAGGGCGCAAAATGTGTCATGATGTTTCAGAGCAGTCAACAGGACATTTCTTAACAAATTAGAGTAACGCCTTCATTTCGCGCACTAATCCTCCCAACAGCCACCAAAGAAAAATTGAATATAAAAAACATTAAAAACAATAACTTAACTAGTTTCATTCTATTTCTGATTTGGCGACCGATACCTCTAAATAACACATTAAGTCCCAATTGGAATATCTATTAATAAACATTAAGACTTAATTGAATTCATTTTATCCGTTATTATGCTGTCCAAGTTGATAATTAAATTTAAACGACTACAGATATCTTTTGGTGAGATTTAAGGTTCCATGTGACAACGAATAAACCCAACTGCCGCTTCTGTCATAAGAGTGACAGTGTCATAAAGCATGGTTATGGCCCCAATGGCCATCAACGATTTCGCTGTCTTGCTTGCCGCCGTACCTTTCAAGTGAATTATTGTTACGAGGCCTGCAAACCAGGAATTCGAAATAGGATTATTGAAATGACCGCACAAAACCATGGAAAGCGAGAAACCAGTCGTCATTTACACGTTGCCTACAACACAGTTCTAAGCACATGTCATCGGGTAAGAAAAAAGTCTCCACCCTTTGATAATACGAATTCTGATACGTTGCCGAATTCAATCACATTGAAAACGGCATTTTTATTGGATAAAAAACAACATTTTTGTGCCACTTTTCCAACACTTGGACTTAGGGCTCTAACAACAACCAATATCGACGGTACGTAATTACCGCATATTAATAATTTGAGTTGAAACAATGAAAAAACAAAGCTTGTTTATCTTTGCTCTATCTTTAGCCGTTTTTGGCGTTATCACGACAGAGCTTGGTATTATTGGTCTCCTTCCACAAGTCATGAAAGACTTCAATATTGATGTACAAGAAGCTGGTCTATTAGTCAGTGTCTACGCTATTGTCGTCGCGGTGAGTGGCCCCTTTATTACGTTAATGATGTCTGGATGGAATAGAAAGCATGTTCTAGTCGGCATTTTGTCTCTATTCGTTGTCTCTAACCTTGTGTACGCTATGACGCAAGATTACACAACCATGATGATATTTCGCGTTCTACCGGCGTTAGTACATGCTGTATTCTTTTCTGTCGCTTTAGTGGTTGTCACATCAATGGTTCCAGTTGAAGAACAAAGCAACGCCGCTGCTAAAGTTTTTGGTGGAGTAGCCGTAGGATTAGTCTTTGGTATTCCGATTAGTGCTTTTCTTGCTGAAGAATATTCTCTCGCTTATGCCTTTTACTTTGGTTTAGCCGCTTGCGCCATTGCGTTAGTGAGTGTGATGTTCTTGATGGAAAGTGCTCCCGTTAAGGAAAAAATGTCATTCGGCTCTCAAGTAACTATCTTACGCAGCAAATCAATGTGGTTGTCATTATTCACCGTTATATTCATCTTTGCAGCGATGTTTTCTTCGTACAGTTTTATTACTCAATACTTAAGTACTGTAACGAATATGAACGGTACGTGGATTAGTGCAATGCTGATGGTGTTTGGTATCTTTGGTATCTTTGGAAACTTCATTTTTGGTAAGCTACTCAGTAAAAATATTCTTAAAACAGTGATGCTGTACCCTATAATATTCGGTCTTACCTTCATAATTGTTTACTTCATGGGGTTCTCATTCTACTTTATGATCGGCATGGTCGCGTTTTGGGGTGCAGTGCATTCTGCAGGATTGATCGTGAGCCAGACATGGATAATGGAAAATGCAGGTGATTCAAAAGTATTTGCAAATAGCCTCTTTGTGTCTTTTTCTAACTTAGGAATTACTCTTGGCTCAGTTATCGCGGGATGGTTTATCTCTCAATTCGGCGTAGAAAATCTATTTTTATCAAGCTTAGTCTTTACGATGTTAGCATTAGTTAGCATCTTACTTAACCAGAAGAAAAGTTCAGATCTCAAACTTTCAAAAGTGAATTAGTCTATGAAAATGCGGCTTTCGTGACTAGAGCCTTAATCACGAAAGCCTGCATTATTTTTGAGTTTCCATCCCCCAAACAGCTGTTCAGATCGTAGGGGCTTGTTTATTTCTCCTGAATTACGTACAAAGCCCTTTCAAGATCCTATCTTCACCACCGTTTATGTTTTTTCATCTGTGACATAACGTTTGAAAGCCTAACTAATTGATGTTAAACATGCGGCTTAAAAAATAACAACAAAGATCCTTCAATGGATCTGCTCTTTTGCCTACTGGCTAGGACCTCTATGACAGAAAACACTCAACACCTTCAACGCTCCTCGATTGAGTTACACGAGTTTACACGTACCGACATCTGGAGCGGCTTCACCCAACTTTTGCCTCTCTCTATGTTTGTGATCGTATTTGGTTTCGCATTCGGTGTCGCTGCAGTACAAACTGGACTGAATTCTTTTCCAACTATGTTAATGAGCACACTTGTTTTTGCAGGTGCTTCACAGTTTGCTACGTTGGATATGTGGGGAGCAGAAGTCCCCCTTATTCCAGTTCTTATTACCGTATTTGCGATCAATGCTCGCCACCTTTTGATGGGGGCCACGCTATATCCTTAGTTACGTCAACTCCCCCCGACAAAACGATATGGTGTGATGTTGATAGCTTCGGACGCAAACTGGGCAATGGCACTCCATGCCTTTGGAAGGAAGGAACCCGGTTTTGGATTGCTCGTTGGCGGTGGTTTAGCACTTTGGTTATTTTGGATCATCGGCACTTGGGTTGGCATTTACTTTGGCAGCGTAATCCAAGATCCAGTGGGGCTTGGGCTCGATATGGTTATGGGCTGCTTTTTACTTTCCATGGTCGTCGTTGGGCCTAAAAACTCAAGAATCTTTATTATTTGGGCCACAGCAGCGGCATCTTCAATATTGGCATATTGGTATTTACCTGAAAACAGCCATGTTGTTGTTGGTGCTATTTCTGGTGGGGTGTTGGGTGCTTGTTGGAAGGAGAAGAAATCATGAGTATTGAAACAAATGTTGGTGGTACTTTATTGATAATCATTGCAATGGCATTGGTCACATTAGCTACACGCTGGGGTGGTGTATATGTCATGTCATTTGTTCCAATTAGCGAGCGTGTTCAACGTTTTATTACAGCGATGTCAGGTTCTGTATTAGTCGCCCTTCTCACACCTCTTGCCGTAGAAGGTGACAACGGAGCTAGAGCTGCACTCTTTTCTACAGCTGTCGTCATGTTCGTCATCAAAAAACCTCTACCAGCAATCGCAGCAGGAATCATTGCCGCGGCGGCAGTACGATCTTTGTAGCCATTACCACTACTACGAAACTCCCCAAATAGCTAAACCACATCTGCGCCTTGGTCACATCTTTCGATGCTATCAAGGCTTACCCAATACCTGAAAGTGACGGATATAAACCAAGTGATCTGCACCAGTCTGACTGGTGCAGATCAGTATGACGGTTGTTCATTATTGTTACAACCCAATAGAGATAGAGTGGTCAAAGAAATAAAAATAATTTTGTTAAAAAAGCTCATAATCTAATCGCCTATACATAACAATTCCATTACAGTAGCGACATGATACTTGTCTGAAACTTCTCGAGCAAGTGAGTCTACCCCTGCTTTTCCAGTTGGTTATTACAATCCACATCACCCACATCAATATAACAATGGATTTACACAGAATTAGTCAAGTCTATAACCCCATCGGCCACTGCAATACGTATACCCAAACTAGTAGTAAGGTCGTCCACACCAACAAAAACGCCAAGCTAAAAGGCAACATTAATGACATCAGGGTACCTAATTTAGCCTCCTTATCGTAATCTTGTGCGGCCGCTAAAATTAACCCGAGATAGCCAAACAGTGGGCTAATAATGTTGGTGACTGAGTCTCCAATCCGAAACGCCGCCTGTGTCACTTCTAGTGGAATGCCGACATAGAACAATGAAGGGATCAATACGGGCGCTATCATGCTCCATTGAACAATCGGAGATCCCATAAAGATATTCAGAAAGGCACACAAAATAACGACCAATAAGAGAATTATTGCTGGATGTAGTTGTACCTCTGTCACTAAGCTACTCATCGACATGGCTAATACACCCGACAACTGGCTGAGCTTGAAGAGGTAGATCATCTGCGACGCAACAAAGATGATCAGTAAAAACACTCCAAGTTGGCTCATGCTTTTTTGACAAGCATTCAGCAGATCGCGCTCGCACTTGAAGCTTCCAGAGAGGTAGCCATAGGCTAATCCACTTAAACCAAATGTAACGGCAATAATAATAGGTAGTCCACGCATCACTTCGCTGCGTCCTAAAGGTTGGCCTTCGTATGGGGCTAGCCAGCCGTTGGGTAGGACGGTTGAAAGTACAACAAACACGGCAACCATGACGAATACAACGGCTGCGGCCCACATGGCTTTGTCATTATTGGCAGCTTTGTTGTTATCGAAATCATAGCTGTCAGTGAACCTTTGTTCAGGCGTAGCATAATGGCATGCGAATCGACTTTGACGCTTTTCAACGATATTAATCGAAACAAACGAGCCTACTAAAACGAGAGCGAATACGCTGGCACTCATAAAAAAATAGTTAGCCAGAGGGCTGACGATAATAGTCGGATCAATCAGTTGAGCAGCAGAGGTCGTGATGCCTGCAATCACAACGTCATAAGTGGTTAAGAATACGGTGGCGTGAGTTCCCCCTGCTACCCCCGCAAATGCGGTGGCAAGCCCAGCAAGCGGCGGGCGATTGGCGGCTTGGTATGCTCGACAAGCCAAGGGGATGAGTACAATATAGCCTACAGAACCGACGACATTCGATAAAATGCCCAAGATCATGATGCTTACTGTCAGCTGCCACTTGCCGGTTTTACTGACTAACCGCTGAACGGAGTAACTGATGAGGCCAGAAGAGTCCGCCAAGCCAATTCCAATGGTGGCAATAATGACGACGCCTAATGGTGGGAAGCTGATGAACTCTTTGACGCTGCCACCGAGCCAAGTTCTTACCGCCTCTAAAGACAACAGGTTGTTGACGTGTTCAATGTTTCCACCGGGCAGTGTGTAAGAGACTTGGGCGTTGGACGTGAAGAATGAGGTTACTATGATTATCAACGACAACCATAGAAACAAGAAGACAGGATGGGGAAGTTTATTTCCCCATCGCTCTAACTTATCAAAAAATGTATTTGGCATCAGGTTAGAAAGCGTAATTCAAGCCAGCGTAATACGTTCGGCCTTGAATGACTTCGGTATAAGTCTCAGGGCTTGATACATCTTCATCCATCACGTTGTTGACACCGAGTTTCAGTTCCAGTTCCTCCATTAGGGTATGACGCATGCCAATATCAAAGGTTGTGTATGGGTCAGAGACATCATTGTTACCGAGCTCACCACGTACTTCACTGCGGTAATGGGCTCTTGCAAACAGATCGGTATCGTAAGTGACATACCAATTGGCTTTTACTGAAGCTTCATGTTCAGAGGTGCCGACAAGGCGTTCGCCGCTTGTGTCGTCTGTCGCATCAAGGTAAGTATATGAAGCGTCAAATCCAACGTGCTTGAACTGGTGTTCGGCATACAACTCTAAGCCTTTGAGCGTCGCTTTATCCACATTGATAAACGTATAGTAGCCGTCGCTCCCATTGGAGCTTTCAACTTGCTGAATAATGTCGTCAACGCGGTTATAGAATACGGTGGCGTTAGCAGAGGTGGCTTCGTTGGCATAGTAGGCGCCAATTTCACTGAAGGTGCCGGTTTCTGCTTTGAGATCTTGGTTGCCATAGACGTTACAAGCCGCGGGTCTATCAGGGCAAGCTGGGCCGCTGGCTGGCGCGGTATAAGACGGTGAGATCTGTGCCATGGTCGGTGCTTTGAATGCGGTTCCAGCGCCGGCTTTTAAGCTCCAGTTGTCGGTTAAACCTTGTGTGATGTATCCACGATAAGTAAATTCACTGTCAAACAGGGAGTCATGATCAAAACGTCCACCGAGTGTCAGTATGGTCGAATCGGCAACGGCTAAGTTGGTTTCAAGATAAACAGCAGTACTGGTTCTATCGGTAGAGCCTCCTGTAATGCCGACGTTTTCGATTTCGGCATTGCGAGCCTCGGCTCCCACTGTCATTGTATGATCATCGACAAAGAAAACGGCTTGTACATCACCGCCATAGTTTTGTTCGGTGATGTCTGAACTTGGGGTGTCGTATTTAACATCAAAGTCACTGTAGTAGAGGTGGGCATCGACACTCACAAGATACGATTGGTAATCATACCCTAACGTGTAACTTTGGAGTTGACGCTCTTGTTCATACGAGCGGCCACGATACATTGCCGTCCCCGATTGATCCTCATTCGACAGTTGGACTTCCAAGTCAATCGTGTGTTGGTCGTTCAGCGCATAATCAAAAGAGTTCACTAAATTGTAATTTTCTTGCGCACGACGTTTAGTGAAGCTCGACTGTTCGGAATAAAAAGATTCGTCGGTGTCTAAATAGTTACCATATACGGTATAACCCAAAGCATCGGTAATAGGGGTTGAAAAATACAGACCATAAATTTGTCCACTACCACCCTTGTCACCTTGGTTGTATTGCCCTTCAACGCTTATCGCACCCTCTGCGGTACCACTGTGCTGACGAGTGATGACATTGACCACACCGCCCATGGTATCGGCACCATATAGAGTGGACATTGGGCCACGAATCACTTCGATATTATCGATAGCAATACTTGGCGTTAGGCTCAATGCATTGTCGCTACCACGCCATAATGCTTCTCGGGTATAAGATCGACGGCTGTTCAATAACACTTGCGTGTAGTCACTATTTAAACCACGAATTCGCACACCACGAGAGCCATTTGCTTGGGTCGACACGCTAACGCCTGGTGCGTCAATAAGCAGATCGCCTACGTCCCCTGTCATCTGATATTTACTCTGCTCTTGAACGTCTATCACGGTCAAGGTTGCAGGGGCTTCTAGTAGACTTGTGTTTTGGCCAGCGTTTGCGGTGACAACCACGGTTTCATCAATTGCCGATTCCGCCATAACAAAAGAAACGGGTATAAAGGTCAGGCTAAACAGACACGGTACAGCATGACTTGATTTGAGTTTTAACATGTAATGACTTCATGGTTTTTAAATGAGGACTGGCCTAGAATATAATGAAAATAAATCTCATTGACAATACCACTCACCATAAAGTTCTTTTGATTATATTCTATTGAAATTTAATATATTTGTGGATAATAATTCAGACTTATTGATAGTTTAAAATGATGTTGAATTGTTTTTTGATTGATAAGTGTGTGATGCCGTATTGCCATACTTTGAATGTATGGCTTAAAGGGTTGTTCCGCAAACAAATGTACTGGTTTTCAGATGCAATTAGGTTGCTAGTGCGTAAAATTGCTCCCAAGCAGATAAGCCTTCAGGATTATCGAGCTTCAATCTCTTTTTAATCGCACTATACCTAGCTTGTTTAACCTTTGACTTTAAGAAGTTAATGATGATCTTATTTCGTTGCTCTTCTTTGACAAAACCACGAGAAGCCTCCACTTTAAAGTAAAGGTGGAGAAGGGTATTTTCGAAAGTAACTTTCAGTAGTTGATGATATGAACATTCAGGCATTGGTAAGGCGATTCACGTCAAGTTCAAGGGCTGATGGGACACTTGTTCAGTTACTGGTTTGCCTTGATTATCATAGACTTTAGGGACTGGCTGAAAAATGACAAAAGACTGATAGAGTGTGACGGCTACCTTAAAAACAAAGCGGCATTGAATTACCTTAAAGCTAGACACTCCTCCATCCACGCATCAACTTCACTTTCAACCCAAGCTACTGCCCTACCCCCCAGACTGATAGACTGAGGAAATTGATCTTCATTCATTTTTCGGTAAATCGCTGAACGGCTAAGGGCGGTCTTTTGCATTACTTCTTTTAGCTTTAGAAATCTCATGGGACGTCCTCCTATGTTATTGGTTCCCATGTGATTACCTGGCACGTAGAAAAATACCGTTTTGTACCTTGTGGTGTTCAATGCCAACTTCAAACCCAGTAACAACAAAAAACACCTGCTGGCTATGCCAGCAAGTGATTCCTTATCATTACAATTGACGATTCGCAGCTGCAAGAGCGTATCTATAAGCGGCATCTTTTCCTGCGGAGCAAGCAGCGACTTTTCTTACCTCAACTTGCTTATCTGTACTTCGTTTATCCACTAGCTCCCAAAGGTCTTGATGAGCTATCGGCTTTTTATTTGCTTTACGCCAATTTCGACGTTTCCAACCATCAAGCCAGTCATTAAAACCATCAACGCAATAGTCACTGCTTGAATAAATAATATCGCCATCACAAGCACGCTCTAGCCCAAAAGCAAGTGCTGATAACTCTGCGTAATTACGGTCTACGATGCTATCAAGGAACAACCAGTCTTCACCCGCTATTCTTTCATAGTCATCGAATACAACCTGCCCTACCCCAGCAGAGAGTCGTCCTCTTCGCTTCTCTACGATGGCTGCTTCTACATAAATTTCTTTTTTCATTTTTATACTCTCCAGAGACTGAAAAGCCGATACATCCTTTGCACCAGCTAATTGTGTTGATTGTTCATTCGTCGCTCTATTGCGATTGCTACATAACAACGGCAAGAGAGTTATTTTTTACCTGTCTCTGGAAATACTCTCCTTCACACCCCGATTCAAAATGCTCTCAGATATATTTCATCAGTACGCATAACCAAACAGATAACCCAAGGAGCTCTTATGCGTAACGCCAACAACCAACACGATTACCCATTTAAAACTTCAGAGTTAAATGAACTGCTAGAACGTGCAGCCGACGCACTGGCTGCAAAATACAAACGTGAAGGCACGTTCACTAACCCAACTAATGTCAAAGAGTACTTAAAACTCAAATTAGGAGCTCATGACCGAGAAGTGTTTGCGGTGATGTTTCTTGATAACCAACATCAATTGATCAGTTTTGAAGAGTTGTTCTTTGGCACCATTGATGCTGCCTCTATTTACCCACGCGAAGTACTCAAAGCAGCACTAAACCATAACGCTGCTGCCGTCGTTTTTGCTCATAACCATCCTTCAGGTATTGCTGAGCCCTCTCAAGCAGATAGACGCATTACACAGCGTTTAGTAGATGCTCTCAAGCTGGTGGATATCCGAGTGTTGGACCACATCGTTGTGGGTGAGGATTATGTGTCATTTGCAGAAAAGGGGTGGATATGAATAAGTTTTCTATCTCTGGGGTAAATGATGAACTCGTTAGTCCCATGCATTGTTTTCTTGAAGCACTTATGTCTGAAAACGTCATCCCCAATACAGTCGAGCGGGTAGCGTTAAACATACGCTCTAAAGATATAAATAGTCGCTTTCAACCAATCGAAATTCAATTAGAGCGAACATCAAGCAAAACACCTTGGCAACTTCGCTTTATTGCCACCTTTGATGTGATGGTTACTGGTAAGCCACAAAAAGAGTTATCGCTGTATTTCAACTTCGCAGGGTGTTGGTTCTACCACCCAGAGATTAAGCAGTGCAACTTACAACGGCCAGAAGTTCAAACCTTACTTGCTAGCTGGCTTAAAGCCATCACTCACACTCTCATCACGCAACCGGCTATCTCAATCAACATCATATCCGTTCGTTAATCCTAACTTATTTCAAAGAGGTTCCTATGAATCAAGCAGCCAATCTGGCTATGTTCGCGTGCAAGCGAGCTAAGCCTTCACATCAACTGAAAGACTTAATCAAACGATCTATTGATGATGTTAATTACCGAGGAAAAATGACCATCTGTTTTCAAGATACCAATTACCACCCGAAGGACGGCGGCTTTCACCCTGTATCTATTACGGTAGATATCAAAGATAGCCATATCGCTCTTATTGAAATCACTGACCTTGTTTATGTGGGAACCGGTACACCAGAGCTCGTTCCTGACTTGGCTTTTGATTTTGCTAACAACGTCGCTTTCGCTCGTTTCAGCGGATGGCTTGGTATGTACCTGCAAGAAACAACCGAGCTATATGAAATGTGGGAGTGTAACTTTCTAGCTTATGTAGAAATGAACGCCTACGACCAAGTTCAGGTTGAGTACAGTTAATCATCACTCGTAGCAACCCTATCCACTAACCGTCCCGCTCCACTTCATATCACAAACATTCAGCACAACCACCAGCACAGAGCCAAAACGAGGCTGCTTCCCATATTGTTAAAACGGGAAGCTTCCATCCCTTGCTGTATAAGGGTTCTTTAATATCGTCTGCTCTGTGCTTCCCAAAACACCCTTCTACAGACAAAAAAGGAAGCAGACTATGGCTGAAGTCCAAGCAATTAAAGACGATGACACCATACGTATGGTTGGTCACTTATTGAGTATTCGTTGTCATCCACAAATGGCCGATGTATGGCATATCGGATTAAACCTAGCACTGAGGATTTCTGATTTGTTGTCGATTCGCTTTGAAGACATTCATGGCGACCGAGTCATTATTCGAGAGAGTAAAACCGGAAAGCTCGCCAACATTCAACTCAATACCAAAGCGCAGCAGCATATTGCTAGGTTGAGAGAGCAACATCCCGACCACATCTATTTGTTTCAATCCCACCGATGCCAACAGTTGAAAAACAAACCACCCCAGCCAATCTCACGACGCGCCGTGTCAATGGCGTTTCAGCAAGTAGGCCAAGAACTGAATATCGCTTTAGGTACTCACTCGATGAGAAAGACGCGAGGTTACTTTCTCTATCAATCCACAAAAGATATAGGACGTGTCATGAAAATGCTTCGTCACACATCTGAGGGAGTCACACTTCGCTATATAGGAATCACTCAAGATGAAGTCGATAAAGACTTTGTTTCTCTTGAACTTTAAACCTAATCATTTACTCAGGGGGCGGGACCGCTAATCCCTTATTAACATTAAGCTCAGAGCCCTTTTGAGTTTCGTTATCATCACATTTGAGAGGTAAATAACATGAATCCATATCACGCAATAGGGAGCTTTGTTGTAGGCAGCTTATCGAAAAGTTTAATCCAAAATTTATTCTGGAAAACCGACGGTCCAGTAAGGGGGAGCATTGTGTATTGCGATCTCGCATTTGGATATGCTGAGCATTCAGGTGTGTACATGGGAAATGGACGTATCATCCATCGTAATGGCAAAGGCCTTATCGAAGCTGCATCAATTCGTCAGTTTCTAGCAGATACCACAGCCCTTTCAATTTACGTCAGTTGCAACGCCCAAGGTAGAGCCGTTGGCAATGAGTCTACTGTTCAAATAGCAGGCGCTATGCTTGATGTACAAACAGACTATTCCCTGTTAAATGAAAACTGCCATCAGTTCTGTAGCCACTGCCTAAGTGGTGACATCTTCTCAAATACCTTCACCTTGACTCAGCTTAAACGTGACGCTCTTTTGCACATTCAAGCGAGTCAATGGCGCGTGTGGGACTTGAGGGATCGTCACAAAGGATAAGGGGATTCTCTCCCCTTTTTTAATCTCTTAGTCGAGGTTACCTAGTGCTACAGCCAAAGCAACGATGCCCCTCGCCATAGCGCTTAGTTCTCTTCTTTGCTAGATAGCTAATTCGATAAAACAGCTTACTGTACCAATAAGAAAAATCTTTGTGGTTTGAATCCAGGTGATAACCATGATTTCTCGGGAAGTAGACCAAACGACAAACATCTTCGGCTGCACAGCCAAGCGCACTCGCCCAGGATTTTATCACTAAAGCGGCTAAGCTATCTTGCCCTGAGTAGTCACCTGCCTTGCAAAAGCGCTCTTTATTGAGAAACAGAACTAAATGGTAATGATCGTTACATGATGTATCACGCTCTCTTACCCAAGCATACCTGACATTACAGGAATGTACTCTTTTTCGCTCTCCACGTATCTTTCGCGCCTGAGCTTCAATTCTGGCGCTTAAAGACTCTGTAAAGCGTTTCATCAAGTTTGTTCGTCTAAGGTTATAACTAACAATTTCATCTCGGCTAAGACAATCAAAGAAACTATCATCGACTGGCAATCTGAGATCAATTCGAATAGCGTACACTCGCGTGTATTCTTCAAGCGCACTGTTCATTGTAGTAAGCAATCTATCGAGATAGAGCATGTTATTTTCTTCCTGCGAACCTTGAATAGTTAGTCCATGGTAAGTTGATTCTTTCATGAGTTAGTTCCTGTGTTGTTTATCTACAGGTATCCCCACTCATCTTATTTTTTACCTTATCTCTATCACCTACTTAGGGTAGGTGTAACGCTTATAGTTACCCACCTTACTATCAGATAATAGTCATACCGACACTCCTGCTCTTCAGCTACTTGGTCACAAACCTTATAGGACAATGCTGCACGTAATACGGGTGTCCTGTAATCCACTCAGAAGTTATGTACATCTAGCCTAGTTCCGCTCACCGTTCAGAGCAACAATACCAATGAATTGCCACAATAAAATGCAGAATAACCTCACTAATAACTCACACTAAAACCACATAATAACCACCAAAAAATCACATATATATCACTAAAATTACTACACAGTAATTATAATTAATGATATATATTGGATACTGAACTTAACGACAGAGGCATATCAACTATGGCTTTTCACGTACCTAAAGAACCATTTAATGCTTATTCCTTCCGCGAATGCAGCTTCTATATCAACTACCTAAATCAAGCCCTTAATCAGGATACTTTTCAATCGGTGGAAGGTTTCAGTAGCGTTCAAGAATGTTTGAATGCTCTTAGACAGGAATTATCCTACCTAGAAAAAAATGGGAAAATTAACAGTAATCACATTAAGAAAATGAAGACTGATTTTCAAAACTGTCAACTATCTGGTGAGGATTTTTTATGGCTCCATAACTCAGATGAACGTTTCTGTAACTGGGTATGGTGTTATCTGAGGGAACAAAGCAAGATATTTGACAGAATTAAGTTTCGAGATCAGCTTAGAAGAGGTAACTCCAACAAAATAAAACTACATGACTTTGGCCTCGATCTTGATATTGGCAGAAACTTTGATGGATTATCACATGACGCTTTTAAGCCAATGAGTAATAATTTCACTGCAAGGAAAAGCAATATCATTGATAGCTTTCGGAGTTCCGAACTAGAACTATCACAGCAGCGTAAAGTTATTCAAACACTGCTAAACACTTGGGAGTCCATTCTGGAAGATACGAGAATGTCAGCCTGGCTTGAAGAAAACCAAACAGCTCAAAGCAATTGGTCATGGAAGTATATAAAAGATACAGGTTACAGACTTCAGTCAAAAGTCTGGAGCGTTTCAAGCGAACAAGACAAAAGAGCCGCTATTGTTGCGATTTTCGATATGCTTCACGATAAGCCAGATCGTAAATCACTCTTGATTGGTAAAATGAAGCGCGCATGGAGTCAAAAAAAGTTTCGAGATAAATGTAATGGTAAGAGGCCCTATAGCGTATCGATGACAGACAGGACGAAAAAGCGATTGATGTGGTTGGTCGAACAAGAAGACAGTAGCATCAATGAAATCATAAAAAATCTCATTGATATGCGCTTTGAGCAACTGAAATAGCACAAGTTGTGGTTGCAATGCGACACTCTCGTTAACAAAAAATCAAACCTTTTTTTAAATAACAAAAAAGTCAACACTGAAAATCAGAATACTAACTGCTTTCAGCCTCAATTCACAACCTTCAATAAGGCCCTATTTATAGGGCTTTTCTTTATTTTCGTCCATCTGGTGCCCATAGTTATACGTTAAAAAACCGAATTCAAGTCCAAAAGCGAAACTTCACCATTTAAGTAACCACGCATATTTCTCTGAACATGAAGGCTCATTGCCAAAAACTCGAGACACTTCTTCGGCCTGCAATTAAGCATCTAATGTTTTGCCAATCGCTTCGAGATTCTTAAAATAACGATCATTGTCGGCTGTAAACCGTGCCTTCATGCCTTTTGTAAGGCATCAGTATATTCAAGGTTGTCTCTCTGCGACGCCTTTATCTAATTTACAGTACCCTCATAATAGCTACAACTTTAATCCTTTTACCTTTGCGATACTCTTTATGTCCTTGCCTAAAGTGTCGGCAGAGCTTATCTTTATTAGCCTTCTCTTCAGCTATATATCAATAAATCAGCACATGCCTCCTGGGTATTCCTACACCCGTTAAAACTCCTAAAATTTAGTCTGGACTCCAGTTACGCCCAACCAACAATCTGATGAGCTGAACCCGTTCAAGTAGAATGATGTATTTCGCAGACAGCTTCCACCTACCTAAGTGAAATTTATTAAATTGACTATGATTTTCGTCCAAACAGTTAAAGTGTTAAAATGATCACAACAATGTTGATGGGGCTTAAGGTGGTCGTAAAAATACTTCTAGTCCCCCCACTATCTGATTTTTTCTTTTGGTACCCCACCTGATACCCCATCAGATTTACCATAAAAACAAAAGGTATATTTTTCATATGGTTGCAAGTAAAATCCAATGGTTTCCGGGTCACATGCATAAAGCCCGCAAAGAAATCGAAGAAGTTATCCCACAAGTTGATGTGATCATCGAAGTACTGGACGCTCGTATCCCGTTCAGTAGTGAAAACCCAATGATCTCTTCACTGCGCGGCGATAAGCCTTGTGTAAAAGTGCTGAACAAGCGTGACCTTGCAGATCCTGAACTGACTCAACGTTGGATTGAGCACTTCGAGAAGGAGCAAGGCGTTAAAGCGATTGCGATTACGACTAGCGTAAAAGAAGAAGTTAACCACGTTATGGAGCTGGTACGTAAACTGGCACCGCACCGTGAACAGATGGGCAAAAACATTCGTACAATGATCATGGGCATCCCGAACGTGGGTAAATCGACCATCATCAACTGCTTGGCTGGACGTACGATTGCGGTTACTGGTAACCAACCTGCGGTAACTCGTCGCCAACAACGTATCAATCTGCAAAATGGCGTGATCCTTTCAGATACTCCAGGAATCCTTTGGCCTAAAGTAGAAAACCCACACAGTGGCTTCCGCTTGGCTGCAACAGGTGCTGTAAAAGATACAGCAATGGAATACGATGAAGTGGCATTCTACACAGTAGAGTACCTAGCAAAACAGTACCCTAACCTTTTGCAAGAGCGCTACCAACTTGAAGAGCTGCCTGAGTCTGACATCGAACTGATGGAAGCGATTGGCCGTAAGCGTGGTGCACTTCGTGCCGGTGGTCATATCGACATTCACAAATGTTCAGAAATCCTGCTTCACGAATTGCGTAATGGCACTTTAGGTAAGGTAACGCTTGAGTTGCCAGAAATGATCACACAAGAGCTGATCGAAGTTGAAGAAGCGGCTGCGCTGAAAGCGGAACAACAGATTAAGAAAAAAGAAGAGCGTCGTAAGCGTTACCTGAAGAACAAGCGTTAATCGCGATTAGTTTTTATAATCTGCTTTAATTTCTGTTTACCACTCTTACACCAGCCTCTAGATATTCACGCTCTATCGATAATAGAGCGTGAATATTGCCCGCTACCGTTTGTTGATCTAGCTAACATACTGACAAATCTATAGAAATGGTCGTTTACAATCCCAAAGACTGTGACATACTACGCAAATTATTGTGTATCAATCTCGGCTAATTTCTCAATGCGCTCTTATTCTGGGTTCAAGAATCAAAGATTTAAAACCTATTTCGATAATGAAATTTATTTGCCGTACATAAATTTCATCTACATCCCTATCTCAATATTCTGTGCTTTTATCGTCACCGACTACATCCACTTTGGTAGCGAGTGCATTACGCCTATCATTTTCCGAGTCATACTTTTTTTATTGATGATGGCCGCCGCCAGATACTGTATTACAAACAAACCCAACGTTTTGGAACTCGTAGAAAGTGCCTTCCTTGTAATTAGCTCACTTTTCTTGGTCTATATCGGTCGACTAGCCATCGAGCTGAACAACTTCGATTACCAAGGTGGCATCATTTTAGTGATGATCTACATTGGTACGTTTTCAAGATTGTCAGCCAGATACAGTATATCTACGCTGTCGTTTATCTTTTTGGCTTATCTCATCGGCCTTGCGCCACTGCTTTATGAAGCGGAGCCAGAGCATGAAATAGAAACAATTTCCGTTTATATCTCGGCTTACATCCTAATCTCAGCGGCCTGTGTTAGACGTGACCTGGAAGTACACAAACGTTTCGCTCAATCCGAGCAACTCCGCAAACAAGCGATTCAGCTTCGCAAGCAATCTAATATGTTCGAGGCCCTTTCCTATCAAGACGCACTAACGGGCTGCTACAACCGCCTTTATCTTCATCAGGTGATAGAACCGAGCATAGACCGTCAGCGATCCATTACATCGCTCATGATAGATATTGATCATTTCAAATCGATTAACGACACCTACGGCCATCAAATGGGTGACATGGTGATTAAAGAACTGGCCGATGAGATTCAAAAACGACTACCGACTAGCAGTAACTGCTTTCGATACGGCGGTGAAGAGTTTTTGGTGCTGGTCCAAGGAGAAACCGAGGCTTCAATTGAATCGCTGGTTAATGCCCTTTTAGAATCCCCTACTCGCCTTAGATTAGAAGTAACAATTTCAATCGGTGTGAAACATGCCCCTCAAGCCCTTGGTTCTGTCGAGCAGCTTATCGACGACGCTGACCAAGCACTCTACATTTCGAAAAAAGGCGGTAGGAATAAGATCACATGGTGTGATTAATCGCCCAATATTTCACGCATCTTTGCGAATCATTAAAACGACCACTAATTCAATCAAAAAAGCCCCGAGCAACTTAATACTCGGGGCTTTTGTCTTTGTTCTTCTGCTTTAAAATAGCTTCGTTAAGAACCTGCTACTCAGCAAAAAACAGTATTCAACAAGAATCGACTAAGAATACACAACGCTCGCTGTTTTCTGTTCAAGTTCAACGGGAGAGCTCCAAGAAATCACTTTTTCATTCACTTGGCTGCCACATGGTGCGTTCCAAACTTGCTCTAGTTCTTCTTTGCCACCAATCGCCTGATAAAAAGCAATCGCTTGGTGGTTCTCAGACATCACCTCTAGGTAAAGCCCTGAGTCCGAATAGTATTGCTGCAACCACTTCGACAATTCAGACAACAGACGCTTGCCTACACCTCGTCCACGATAATTATTATCTACATGTAACGCATCGATGAACGTACCACGCTCAAAGTTGTGATTACCGAACGCGCAGACAAAACCAACCAGTAAACCGCCTTCCTCAAGCAATAAAACATGTTGGTTGAAAGGAGGATTAATCAAACGAGTCTGCCAAATAACAGATCTGTCCTCCAAAACATCATGTTCTAGGTAATCATCAGCAAGAATGCCACGGTAATATAGCTTCCAGCTATCCGCGTGTAATTGGGCAATCCGCTCATAATCTTTATATTCAGCTACCTTAATTTCCATTTATTAGCCCTTAGTACTTCCATTTATGACTTGCTACTACATTTCACACTACCTTTATACAATATTTAAGCAAAACATACTAATACACGTTTACACTTTCAATATTGACTTACACGTGTACGCTGATATTCTAGCGCACAGATGTAAGCCCAATGGAAATTTGCTAATGAATAGTGCCGACAAACAATCTACAAAAAAGCCGCCATTAATCTGGCTCAATATTTTTGTGTTCTCTTTTAGTATGCTGCTTGCTGTTGTAGCGGCTCCCGTTTATGGCTACTTTTTTGGCTATGGCATGGAGCACTGGATATGGCTAGCAATCTGCTTTACGTTCTGTAACCTTTCAATCACGACAGGTTATCACCGCTTATGGTCACATAAAGCGTTTGAAGCGCATTCAAGCCTAAGATTCCTGTTTGCATTAGGTGGTGCATTTGCCCTGCAGAACAGCGCGCTACACTGGTCTTCTGATCACCGTGTTCACCACAAGCATGTCGATAACAACGACAAAGACCCATACTCTGCAAAACGTGGATTTTGGTACTCACACATTGGCTGGATGATTCGTAATTACAGCACCTCAATGTACGAAAACTACGAAAACTGCCGTGACCTTAAAAAAGATAAGATTGTTATGTGGCAGCACAAGCACTATGTTCTGTTAGCATTACTAATGAATTTCGGTGTTCCTATCGCTTTAGGCGTGATTTACGGTGACGTGATTGGCATGTTGTTAATCGTAGGTGCAGTTCGTTTGGTACTTAACCACCACACAACATTCTTTATTAACTCTCTTGCTCACATCTGGGGTAGCCAACCTTTTACTGACAAAAACACAGCGCGTGATAACGGTGTGTTAGCAGTACTCACTTTCGGCGAAGGCTACCACAACTTCCACCACATCTTTGAGAACGACTACCGTAACGGCATCTACTGGTGGCAATACGATCCAACAAAATGGTTGATTAAGAGTGCTTCGTTGATGGGACTGACAAGTAAGCTTAAGAAAACCCCTCAAGCTCGTATTGAGAAAGCTGAAGCGTCAATGTTACTTAAACGCACCCAGCAAAAAATCATGCATCGTGCCGACAAGCAACAAATCGCAGAGAAGCTTCAACAAGAGTTTGATGCTCTAGTATCAAACATGAACGAATATTACGAAGTTAAAAAACAGCTACTTGAAAGCAAGCGCGAAGACGTTGTGAAGAAGTACGAACACTCTGTTCTTAAGGTTCGTTATCAGCAAATCAAAATGAATTTCGAACAACAGAAGAAAAATTGGGCGATGACAGTGGAACAATATGCTTAAAGCAAAAAAATACGCTTAACACACCAATAACAACACAGTTTGATTCTTATTCTGAAGCCCTTATATTGCTATGAGGGCTTTTTTAAGGTTCATCGCGGATTAGCGGGAACTAAAAACAAAAACGGTAGTAAGTGATATGGTTTAGTCGCCAAACAA
>NZ_JBFRST010000075.1:0-9392 GCF_041473705.1 Vibrio sp. 10N.222.55.B11 | reverse complement strand
GGGAGGCGTTCATATCATTTACCTAGCACTCACCCGATTGTGGTTATCAGGAGGATCGTCCTCTCACGATTTAGATCCCGAACGGAATGCCCCGTTCTTCGTTACATTGTCAGAGCCGCTACTTTATTCAGGCTCCTAGGTTCATCTGGTGATACAGATGGTTCACTCATTAAGCGGTGAACAGCGCTTCATACGACTTCACGTCGCACGCCCCAAAATAATTTAGAGTGAATATTCATTCAGGTTATATGAGTGTAAGTTTGCCCTACGGTAAGTTATTTGAATTCAGCTAATCTAGAAATTGTATTTCTCTTCGTAGTTTAATTCTCCCAGGCGTTACTAATTTATTGGTTGTGAATTGAACGTGGGTTTACGGTGGCATAGCTGAACTAAACGAATTTCTCCCGAGCCAAGCTAGGTGTTTTCTGTATAAAAAAAGGACCTGCCATGTGGCAGGTCAAGTCCCTGTGGAGCAAGTTATGGGGGAAAAATTCAAGTTCGAGCTTGAATAAGGGGGGAGGTAAGACTAAGCCGCGATATCTTCGGCAGGCTTGACGTGAGAAGTCATATTCAAGCTCAGTAAGCGACAGGCATTAATTTCCCCCATGCCTTCTATGGAATCCAGCTGAGTCATTAAGATTGATGAGATATCAGCTTCGCGGGCCTTATGGCGTAAACAATCTACAATCTGCGGTGCTAGTTCGATTTTGGTACCTGCAGCTTTGAAATAAAAAGGTTCAATTCCTCGCAGGATTGTCATTTGTGAAAGTAAAGCAGGATTATCGCTAAGAGCCCAAATCTTAGTCTTACTCTGGCATCGAGACATTAATAGCGGCGTTTCTCCATGTTGGGTTAAAATCGCAACGCCAAGATCTTGATGAGCGCGAGAAGCCGAAATCATCGATGAAAGCGCAAAGCTTGTTTCGGGGGTAGAACATAGGTGTTGAAGGGTATCCCAGCAGTCGTGGTTACATTCCAGTTCATGTTCTGCACCTTGTGCGATACGAACCATAGCTTCGACTGCTTCGATTGGGTATTTACCTGCTGCGGATTCTGCTGAGAGCATAACAGCGTCTGTCCCATCAATAATCGCGTTTGCCACGTCTAGCACTTCAGCCCGAGTAGGGAGTGGGTTTTCGATCATTGATTCCAACATTTGCGTCGCAGTGATCACGGGTTTACCCCAATGCTTAGAGCGATTAATTAGTGATTTTTGAACCATCGGTAATCGCGCGTCACCTATCTCTACACCTAAATCGCCGCGAGCAACCATGATGATGTCTGATGCGATAATTACGTCATCCATGGCCTCTTTGGTTTCAACGACTTCGGCACGTTCCACCTTAGCGACAATCTTGGCATCGCAACCTGCTTTATGTGCTAAACCACGAGCGTATTCGATATCTTGTGCATTGCGTGGGAAAGAGATAGCAAGGAAGTCGGCACGAAGTTTTGCTGCGGTTTCGATGTCTTGAATGTCCTTCGCGGTAAGAGCAGGTGCAGAAAGACCGCCACCTAATAAGTTGATGCCTTTACGGTTAGATAGTTTACCGCTATTTAATACTGTTGTTTTTATCCATTGCTCGTCAGTATCGACTTGATTTACTTTAAGCTGAATGCGGCCATCATCCAGCAGCAGAATATCGCCCACGTTCACATCTTGAATTAGCTCTGGATAATCAAGGCCAACCATTTCTTGGTTGCCAGCTTTTGCGTCGAGTGTTCTGCTCAGAGTAAACACTTCTCCTTGATTGAGTTGAATAGCACCATTCTCAAAGCAAGAAATACGAATTTTGGGGCCTTGTAAATCCACTAGTACCCCAACATAAGTGTTAAGTTCGGTTGCAATTTCACGAACTAAATGCGCACGTGCGATGTGCTCTTGCGCGGTTCCATGCGAAAAGTTGAGCCTGACGATGTTAGCGCCAGCTTTGATTAAGTTAGTCAGTGTTTCACGGCTTTCACTCGCTGGACCTAGCGTGGCCACAATTTTGGTTTTACACATTTGTCACCTCTATCGACACATAAAAAGGAAAATAGAAATTGGGGGCTATCAATTTCGTAAGTACTCTTAGCAAAAGAACTTAAGAAATTGGAGAAGTAAGCGGGAGTGGCCTCCCGCTTTCGTTATGAATTAGTGACTAGGGCGAACTTCTAGCTCTGTTTCTTCAACAGGGTCGATATCAACCACCTTCTTCGCATTCCAAACGGTCAGAGCAAGAAGTAGTGAAACCACACCGGCCGCCAACCAAAAATATTGTGCTTGAGAGAAGTCATATTTGGTTACACCGTCAACCTCTGTGATTTTGATTAGAGAGGCTGATACCAACTCCTGACCAGAAGCTGCCATGTAGGCGAACAGGCCGATAAATCCTTTCACGGCACCTACTGCATTTTTAGGCATCAAGTCACAAGCAGTTAGACCTGCAAGGAACACTACCAGACCACCGATAGCGAAACCAATTAGCCCTAATGCTACAGCGTCAACTAAGCGGTTATCTGGGCCGAAGAACATTAAGCACATACCAGCAATGTTTGCGATACCGTAAAGTAGAGTCGGGATATGACGGTTAGAGTTGAACAGTTTGTCAGAGATAACGCCCGATAGGACGGCGCCAGCTAGACCCGCGATAGGGTATGTAGACATTGCAAAACCAGCGTCAATCAACGAGTAACCTTTAGCTTCTTGTAGGAAAAGAATAGCCCAAGATGACATCGCGTAACGAGAAATATACATTGCTGCACATGCTGCTGCGATTAACCAAACTGTTGGTTGCTTAAGAATGAATAACTGAGCACGACGTGTTTCTTCCGGACTGTTTTTTTTCTTGAACTCAGGTTCTTCGTCGAACGCGGTTGCTGAATCTGGCAAACCATAGGTTTGTGGACGGTCTTTAAGGACGAAAAACATACACAGTGCTGCTCCAATCGCGGCGATACCAGCACCGATGAAACCTGCTCGCCAGCCGAAGTAGCTCACCAAGGACGCAGTTAAGATCCAAGTGATACCTTCACCGATGTTACGAGAGCCACCCCATATAGAGTAACGACTACCGCGTTGTTTAGGTGAGAACCATTGGAATAAAGATACACAAGATGGTGCAGAGCCAACCGATTGGAACCAACCGTTAAGCCCCCATAGCAAAATGAAAAACAGCGCCGTGGTATTAAAACCCATAAATATCGCGGTAATACCAGACAATAGTAGAGAAAACGACATAAAACGGCCAATATTGGCATAGTCAGAAAGGACGCCGTTCGAGAACTTACCAAATGCATAAGTGAAGAAGAAAGCCGAACCCATGATACCTAGTTCTTCGATACTTACAATGCCTGCATCTAGCATTGGCTTTTTAACGACACCGAGGCTCATACGAACTACGTAGAAGACGGCGTAACCAACAATCAAGCCTAAAAATACCTGCCATTGGTGGCGTTTGAAACGTGCCTGCATTTCCTCTTTAGAGTTATCAGAAAGAGGAAGATCAGGACGTGTTTTAAAGAAATTAAACATCTTGCACTCCAAGTATTAATCATAAATGTTATGTTGCGGGTATATCTTGGAGTGATAGTTTTCACAGTACAAAGGCATGAATTTGAGACAGAATTGACTCATATTGATATTTAGGCTGAGTCAAAAACGGGAATTTAGAACGGTAGCCTGAGACTTGTTACTGATAGAATATGCGTAGTTTTGGTTGAAGTGCGTCAATAATGACTCAAACACACTCTGTAAGATTTTTTGACAATCTGTAATAGATTTGAGTTACCGCACATTATTTAAGGTTTTTGGTTAATTTGATGGCTGATTTCAAGCAATTGGGGCGTTGTTTACTTCTTGGTGCTGCGCTTTATACACCGCTCACAATCGCAGCAGATAAAGAGCTGGTGATACTCACTACTTTTTCTCAAGCTCCTATCACCGCTTTGGTGGATGACTTTACGCAGCACTATCCCGATGCGAAAGTCAGAGTGGTTCACCGACGTACTCAATCGAGTCTGCAATTGCTAAGCAAAAGCTATATGAAGGATATCGACTTGGTATTGAGCTCATCTCCATTTTTGATGCAAGAGCTGTCTGACGAACATCGTTTAGCTGATATGTCGTCTAGCGTGCAAGTTCCGAAATGGTTATCTGCTTATCTATTGCAGAATAACGAACAAGTTGTTGCTTTTGGATATTCTGGGGCGGGAATTGTTTGGAACAAAGATTATTTGGCTGCAAATCATTTGCCAGAACCGAAGCGTTTTCAAGATTTGACCAACCCTCTGTATTTTGGTCACGTCACAATGAGTACGCCAAGCCGCTCAGGAACAACTCAGTTGATGGTTGAGAGTGTGCTTAGTCGATATGGTTGGAAACAGGGCTGGCGTATTTTGCTCAATGTAGGAGCAAATTTGGCAACGATTTCATCACGCAGCTTTGGGGTTGCGGACTATATTGCCAAAGGTAAGTTTGGTATTGGGCCAACTATTGACAGTTATGCATTGATTGCCAAGCGTAAGTTTGATCACGTCGGTTTTGCTTATGATCAAGACTTTACGCTTATGCCAACCTACATTGCCCAAATAAATCGAGGAGAGAGAGACAAGTTGGCTGAAGCCTTTGTTGCGCATTTGCTTTCAAAAGAAGTTCAAGAGCAAATGGAAAGCAGCGCATTTTCAAAAACGGCCCTCTATGATACGGCTCGATACAGTGGTGAAAACCCAATACTCGATCTAAAACAGGTGATGCCGAGAGAAGCACTCATCAACTTGATTTTTGATACTGCGATTACTAAGCGTCTTCCAGAGTTACAAGATGCTTGGCTCACTCTCATTAAATTTGAACAGAGCCCTGAACAACAGTGCTCACTAAAGGCTATAGAGAAGCAGTTGTTTGAATTGCCACTGAGCAAAGAACAAATAGCTCCAATTGCTCAAAAACTGGCGACATTGGATAAAGATTCCGAAGTAGGCATGACGCAATACCAAGCATTGTTGGCGGAGTTTTCTCATGAATTAGGCCGTGCTATGTCGGAACAGTTGGACAATGTAAATCAACAATTGGCTCAGTGTCGGGGGTAAGGGAAGTAGTGTTGTACCCGAAATATAAAACCATTGGAGCTCGTTTAGTTGCTGCTTTCGCTTGCAGTACGATGTTGCTCACTGTGGTGTGTGTGGTTGCTTGGGCAACGTGGAATAGTCTAGACAATCAGGTGCGGATTTTACTGGAAGATAGCGTACCAAAATACAACGCCAGCTACTTTCTCGAAAGTAAAACCAGTGAAATAAACCGACGCGTTGAAGCGCTTCAAGTTGTTAACAACAAAGTACAGCTCAATGAACAAGCGATGCAGGTGAATGAGGAGTTAGCTTCTATTTCAACCGTTCTAAAGAGCAATAGAATGAATTTGGAGTTCTATCAGTTACTTGAATCGGAAGCCGGACTTGCTTCGCTACTGGCAAAGTATGTCGATCTGATTTCCTTACGAATCGACCAAAACCGCCGAGTCGATCAACTGATGGAGCAAATTAACTGGCTTCACCAAGATATCCGCTCGGAGCTCAAACCTCTTCGCCAAGAAGTGCATTGGCAGATTGAGCGGGTAAACGATTCAAAAGATATTCAAAGCTTGCTGGTTCAGCTGAGTACATTACAAAAGGTTATCGATGTTGAATCGGCGGTGTATGACATGGCTATTGACGTTGCCGGTGCCTCAATGCCGGAGCAGGTCGATAATGGGATGAAAGTAATTCACTTTCGCCTGATGGATCTTCAAGAAAGCAGTACAACGTTGATGAATCAACCAACATCAATCGCTTATAAGCAATTGCTGCAAGAACTTGTCGTGGTGTTGAGCCAAGATGGTACGTTCGAAAAACAACTTATGTCGCTGGTGAAACTCAACGGTGGCATCAAAAAGATGCAAGAGCAGATTTCACTTAGTATGGATGCCATTCATCAACAAATCGGTGAGTTGGTTGTTACCGCTGATCAAACGTTCAAACAGGTGAAAACTGAAACTGCTGATCGTGTGTCATATGGCAATCACGTTTTGCTCGTTTGCTTCAGTATTTCAATCATGACGAGTATGTTCTTGACGTATTATTTTATCAATCGCCGCATTGTGGCGCGTTTGATAGGGCTGGGGGACAGTATTGATGCCATCATAAAAAACGATCTAAGTCACCCAGTTGTGGTGGACGGAAATGATGAAATCGGGCGCTTGAGTAAAAAACTCATCGAATATGGTGAAAAGGTACAAGAAATTCAACGTACTAATGCCTTGAGTCTAATCAACAATACCACGGCAAGTTTGATCACGAGTGACCTCAACGGAGTAGTAGAGTCTGCAAACTTGAGTGCTCGTAAGCTATTGAAGCTTGGTGAAGTCAACGAAAGTTATCCGATTTGGGAGTACTTCCCTGAAAGCTGCCGAGCTCAGCTAAAAAAGGTATTTGATGGCTCGCACTTGTGGATTGAACTTGGAAAAATTCATGTGACCTTGTCACTTGGAGGGGAGGCCCCTACATACGTACGTTTCGATATTCGCCCTTTTGCCCATGGTGCTGAATACAAACTTATCATGACTATTACTAATGTGACGCATCAAGAAATCACCACGCGTACATTGGAAAGTCGAGTGTTAGAAAAAACGCAAGACTTGTTGCTGAAAAAGCAACAGTTAGAAAACGAAATTGAAGAGCGAATTCGAACCGAAGACAATCTTAAAAAAACACAAGATGAGCTTATTCAAGCAGCGAAAATGGCGGTTGTAGGGCAAACCATGACGAGTTTAGCGCATGAGCTTAATCAGCCATTAAATGCGATGTCGACGTATTTGTACAGTGCGAGAATGTTTCTTCAACAAGAGACGCCAGATAAGGTCAGCGAGTCGATCACGCATATCGAGGGTTTGACGACTCGGATGAGCAAGATTATCAACAGTTTACGCCAGTTCGCACGCAAACCAGAAGGGGAGAGAGAGGTGAAACCAGTATGCATTCATGAGGTGGCGGATCAAGCGTCTACCATCGTGAATACGCGCGCAAAACGTCAACAGATCACGATAGAAAATAAGTTACCTGACGATGTGAAAGTTCAAGGTGATATGTTGGCGTTGGAACAGGTTTTCATCAATGTCTTAGTAAATAGTTGCGATGCGCTAATGGAAAGTACAAGAGAAGAGAAAAAACGAATTAAAACGGAACTGGTGGACCGGAGTAAGCAAACCACACTGGTTGCGATCAGTGACAATGCTATTGGTTTTGGAGAAGATATTGTGCCACGGATTTTTCAGCCTTTTGTTTCGACAAAAGAGGTTGGCCTAGGGCTGGGGATGAATATTTGTAAATCATTAATAGAAAAGCATAAAGGAGATATCTACCTCGCTTCCTCACTAGAAAAAGGTGCGATGGTTGTGTTGGAGCTACCTAATGAGCAATAACCTATATTCAGTATTATTGGTCGATGATGATCAAGACGTTTTGGATTCTTATTCTTACTTAATGAACATCTCATCGATAAAGTCAAAGGCCATTAACGACCCAACGCAAGCGTTGCAATACGTCTCTCCAGAGTGGGCGGGCGTTGTAATTCTAGACATGTACATGCCACAGATGCATGGCTTAGAGTTGCTGAGGCTGATTAAAAATATCGATGAGCGAATTCCGGTTATTGTGATTACTGGGCATGGCGATATTCCGATGGCTGTGGATGCCGTGAAGCTAGGTGCGTGTGAGTTTTTGGAAAAGCCGATTAACCCGACGGAGCTTTTAACGCTTGTTAAGCAGCAGCTTGAGACTCGTACTAGTCAGGTGGAGTTGCAGCGTCAGGCGGAGAAATCGATTTCGCGTTCACTAATTGGTAAGTCTGCGCACATGGAGCAGATCCGAAAATACGTAGCGCAATATGCTTTGTTGGACACGCACTTGGTGGTTTATGGTGAGTCGGGCACAGGACGCCACAGCGTGGCTGGGATCGTCAAAGATATGATGGCGAAGAGCGAAGACATGGAATATCTCACTCTTGCTCTCAGTAGCACCACAACAATGAAGTGTATTGATGATGCGGTTAACAAGCTGGAACCGTGTGTGCTTGTTTTAGATAATTTGCCTGAATTGCCCGAAGAGGGGCAACGGTATTTGGCTCAGTTGCTGCTGGCCCGTGAGCGTTGTGGTAAAAAGAATCTGCGTGTGGTGACGATTTTTGAGTTAGAACCTGAAGACTACATTACTAAGAACCAATTGTTGCCAGAATTATACTACCTGCTTAATCAAGGGATGGTGCACGTGCCACCTTTGCGCCAGCGACCTGATGATATCGTGGCGATATTTCACTACTTCTTAAAGTTGAGTTGTAAGACACTCGGCAAAACACTGCCAAATGTAGACGCCAACTACCTTGCTCTTCTGAGGAATTATCCGTGGCCGGGTAATATTCGTGAACTTCGAAACATTGCTGAGCTGTACGCAATCGGGATTGTTAAGTTGACAGGTAAAGAGCGTATCTATTCACAAAATGATATTCAGCTCCCATTGGATGAATTGGTGGACGATTTCGAAAAGCAACTCATAGAAGATGCACTGTTCTTGCATTCTGGGCGAGTTTCCGATGCCGCCAATCATCTGCAAATACCCCGAAAAAAGCTGTATTTGAGAATGAAAAAGCACGGAATCGAAAAAGGCAATTACAAGTCGAGATAACAAAAAACGTTTGGGTCCATATCATTAGACTCAGGCGCTTTTTTCCATCATAAGTTAGAGTGACGAGAAATGATCCGCGGCATAGAGAGCTAATTGATCATCGCGAGATATGGATAAGAGGGTTATCGCTCATTTCTGAAAAAGAGTTCAAAAATACCATTGTCTTAGGATTCATAATTCCGCTAGCCCTTAGGCGGTGTACTCAGGTCTGATTAGTACAAATAATCCGTTAATTTATATTTTTGAGCAGCACCTAACTCGTTTTTGTCCGTGCGACCTGAGGTCGTATGAAGCGTTGTTCACCGCTTAACGAGTGAACCATCTGTATCACCAGATGAACCTACGAGCCTGAATAAAGCAGCGGCTCGGACAATGTAACGAAACTTGGCCGTTGGGCTGAGTGGGAAAAGAATCGTGAGAGGACGTTCCTCCTGAAAACCACAATTCGGGTAAGTGCTAGGTAGTCAGTATGATGAACGTATGTGAATCCATTCAGTGCGACATGAAGTCGTATGAATCGTTGTTCGCCACGAAAAGAGCGAACCATTTGTATCACCAAATGACCCTACGGCTCTGAATAAAGAAGCGAGCCTGACAATGTAACAAAGTCTATCTGATGGACGGGAACTGAATCGCGAGAGGAAGCTCCTCCTGATAACCACATAAATCGGGTAAGTGCTAGGGAAATGATATGAACGCCTCCC
>NZ_JBFRST010000074.1:0-80890 GCF_041473705.1 Vibrio sp. 10N.222.55.B11 | reverse complement strand
TGATTTGATCAACAACGCCAACCGAAATCAATAAAATGACGAACGTGTGGGCCAGTGCCACAAGCTAAGTCGAGGTGTGTTTTTCCTTCATTTCCAAAGATTTGATGGAGTCTACGTACGCAGTTACTTTGCGCTTGGTAGTCAATATCTACACACATTAAATCATAGTAACCGGATAGGTCGGTATAGAGTGCGTTGGCGGACATATTTGCCTGCAGCATAAGCTGAAAAATTAGGGTGGCGCATCATATACCGAAATTGGAAAATCGCAATCAAATATTCGATCAATGAAAGCGTTTTATTTTCTAACTTATGGTCGTTTTAAATGAGACCGTTTAAAGGGATGTTTAAGCTGCCAACAACATCAGTACGCGTGTCATCGCTATTCACTTTGCCCTGACTACTTATTCGTTAACTAAAACAGGTGTTGCTCCCTCAATGCAGCGACCATACGGGCTTTGCGGAACGCTTTTATCACGAGACGAGATAGGAAAAATATGGTATCTAGGTAAACCCAGTGTGACATTTATAATTTTATGATTAATCAGTAATTTTACTGATTCAAACCGAGTTCTTGAAAAGGAAACAATTCAGGAAAGTGGGCTGTTGATAAAAACCAAATCACTCAAGCTAAATAAGCGAACTAAACAAGGAGAGTTGAAACAATGACATCAGCAATAAATGCACAGGGTTCAATGGAAAATAGAACAGCATTGGAAAGCAGTGCTTCAATAGAAATTAAGGTGGATGACTTGTCGGGTGGGGAAGTCATTGAATTACTTGAAGAGCACCTCGCTGATATGTACGCCACTTCGCCAGCCGAAAGCGTTCATGCACTGGATCTAGATGGGCTCAAGTCACCAGAGATTACTTTTTTCAGTGCTTGGAAAGACAGCCAACTACTTGGGTGTGTTGCCATTAAAGAGCTAAATACCCAACACGCTGAACTCAAATCGATGAGAACCTCACAGTTTGCTCGAAAGTCAGGTGTTGCGAGCCAACTTTTACAGCACGTATTGGATACAGCAATCGCCCGCCAGTATCAAACAATCAGTTTAGAGACCGGCTCAGAAGACTACTTTAAGGCTGCGCGTAACCTGTATGAAAAGTTTGGCTTCGGATACTGTGAACCCTTTGCTGATTATGTGTTGGATCCGCACAGCCAGTTTATGCGTATTGAGTTGCGTTAAGAGGCTAGCCTTAGATGTCGACTTGCTTTGCAGGTTTCTCCCTTGGCCTTTCGCTGATTCTTGCGATTGGCTCTCAAAATGCGTTTGTTTTAAAGCAAGGGCTTAAGAACCAACACGTATTGGCAGTTTGTGCTGTATGTGCCATTTCCGACGCCTTACTGATTAGCTTTGGCGTGACGGGCTTTGGCGCAATCGTTAAGCAGTTCCCACAAATAGAGCAGTTCGCCCGTTATGGTGGCGCTATCTTTTTGGGTGTCTATTCATTCTTAAGCTTCCGATCAGCATTTACCGAAAACCACGCCTTAGAAGCCACGGCAGAAACTAAAGACTCATTAACCAAAGCGATTGCGATGTGTTTGGCGTTCACTTGGCTTAACCCGCATGTGTATTTGGATACTGTGGTATTGCTGGGGTCTATCTCAACTCAATATCAACCGGATCAAATGTTGTTTGGCGCTGGGGCGGTATCGGCGTCATTCGTGTTCTTCTTTTCACTTGGATATGGCGCTCGCTTCTTGGCTCCAATGTTTAAGAACCCGAGAGCGTGGAAGGTGTTGGAATTTGTCGTTGGCGTGATCATGGCATCTATTGCAATATCTTTGATTGTCTAGCTGCGCGTAATTAGGCTTCCATTTTGGTATAGGTGTTGAATACACGCCAGTAGAAAGCCTAACCTTACGTTTAATCTCACAAGCAGATGCAGTAAATATCGAATTCTTCGGCCCGAATGGTAATAGACTGGCAAGCCGTGATGTAGCGTTTAGCACAGTAACTCTGGGCGCTTCGTACAATTTTTGACGACCTCTGTGAAATAGCTTAAAGCTAAAGCTATGGACACCTAAAACCGCTCTAACGTTGAGCGGTTTTTTTATGTCAAAAATAACGATTGGTCACGCTATGGGCGGAGTTGGTCCAAAGCCTGAAATTAGTTGGTTTTCACAAGCTTATAAAAGGGAATTATCTCGACTATTTTGGTAGATTAAAGGTATTACAGACTTCCAGTGAGCAGCAATGAAGATTCTTCACACGTCCGATTGGCACCTTGGCCAAAACTTCTACAATAAAAGCCGCAAGAATGAACATGAACGGTTTTTACAATGGTTACTTGAGCAAGTTACAGAGCACGACATCGACGCGATCATTGTTGCTGGCGACATTTTCGATACCAGTACACCGCCGAGTTACGCTCGTGAGATGTATAACAAGTTTGTGGTCGATTCGAACAAGATCGGTTGCCAATTGGTGTTATTAGGTGGTAACCATGACTCGGTGTCTGTGTTGAAGGAGACACAGCAATTACTGAAGTACATGGGCGCAGACGTAATTCCGAACACCAATGAAGATCATGCGACTCAGGTTGTCGAACTAAAAGGCAAGAACGGCGATGTAGAAGCGCTGGTTTGTGCCATTCCTTTTATTCGCCCTCGCGATGTGTTGATGAGCCAGGCGGGTGTCACTGGCGTTGAGCGTCAGAAGCAACTCGGCGATGCAATCAAACAGCATTATCAAAGTGTTTATGATGCGGCGGTTGCTAAGCGCGCGACGTTTGTAAACAGCGAGCACATGCCGATTATCGCTACCGGTCATTTAACGGCGATGGGTGTCCAACAATCGGATTCTGTGCGTGATATCTATGTCGGCAACCTTGATGGTTTCGCCGCTGATGGCTTCCCAGACGCAGACTATATCGCACTTGGTC
This sequence comes from Vibrio sp. 10N.222.55.B11, assembly GCF_041473705.1. Lineage (NCBI taxonomy): Bacteria > Pseudomonadati > Pseudomonadota > Gammaproteobacteria > Vibrionales > Vibrionaceae > Vibrio > Vibrio sp. 10N.222.55.B11. Next base: position 78,001 of record NZ_JBFRST010000074.1, on the reverse strand, counting down.
ATATCCATCGCCCACAAGTGGTGGCAAAGCGTGAATACATTCGTTATTCAGGCTCTCCAATCCCACTAAGTTTTGATGAACTTAAGTCTCAAAAACAAGTGTGTGTGGTTGAGTTTGTTGAAGGTGAGCGCACCATTTCTCAACTGCCTGTTCCCACATTCCAACCTCTAGCTGAAATCAAAGGCGACTTGAGCGAGATCGAATCTCAGCTTAACCAATACATAGGTTTAGATAGCGACCAAAGCGTATGGTTATCGATAGAAGTGCAAGCGCAAGATTACTTGTCGGATCTACAAGAACGTATGCGCGCACTGACCGAAGGATTGAATGTGGAAGTACTTCAACTGCGCCGAGCAAGAGAGCGTCGTAATCAAGCATTAGAGCAAGAGTCGGCAGAGACCTTATCTGAACTGAGCCCGATGGACGTGTTTACGAAGCGTATTGCCTTAGAAGAGTTTGAAACCGATTCTGAAAAAGCGCGTTTAGAGCGCATGACGGTGAAGTTCAAACAAGTGATGGTCGAAGTGTCTGAAAGCGCTCAAGCGCCCAATAAAGTAGAAGAGTAATCGTATGAAGATTTTAAGCCTAGAATTTGAAAACCTGAACTCTTTGAAAGGGCGCTGGAAGCTCGATTTTACCCAATCGCCGTTTGCAGAAAACGGTCTGTTCGCAATTACTGGTCCAACTGGGGCGGGTAAAACCACCATTCTTGATGCGATTTGCTTGGCACTTTTCCATCGCACACCGCGTTTGAAAAGCATTGCTAAAGGTAATAATGAATTAATGACTCGTGGTACGGGCGAGTGTTTTGCTGAACTGGAATTTGAAGTTCAAGGTAAAACGTACCGATCTAATTTCCACCAAAAGCGAGCGCGTGGAAAACACGATGGCGCATTGCAAACGCCGACCTGTGAATTTGCAGATGCCGACACCGACAAAGTCTTAGAGACCATGCTCACTAAGAAGATCAAGTTGGTGGAGCAGGTCACGGGCCTCGATTTCTCGCGCTTCACTAAATCCATCATGTTGTCTCAGGGTGAGTTTGCAGCGTTCTTAAACGCCAATGCTAACGACCGTGCCGAGCTACTTGAAGAGCTGACGGGCACAGAAGTCTATAGCCTGATCTCTGAGCGCATCTACGATCATTTCAAGTCGAGTGAAGAGTCGCTTAATCACCTTAAAGCGAAAGCAGAAGGTGTGAGCTTACTCTCTGAAGAGCAAATCCAAGAGCTAACCGCAGAACGAGAAACGTTAGAAGCCGAGCAGAAGCGTTTGTCTGAGCAGTTAAAAGAGTGGCAAGCGCATCTTAGCTGGTGGAAAGACGTGACTAAAGCTGAGCAAACTATCGCGACCAGTGAGCACGATCTTAAAACAGCTCAAGATGAACTAGACCGTAACCAACCTGCGCTAGAGCGTTTGGCAAACAGTGCACCAGCTGAAAAGCTGCGCCCAATGCACAAAGATTTAAAGCGTTGCGAACTAGAGGTGAACACTACTCAAGCTCATTTAGATAACAGCACTAAGTTACTTGCCGTTCGTGATGCAGAGAAGCAAGACGCGCAAACAAAACTGACGCAAAGCAGTGCGATTGTCGAACAGGTAAAAGCCGAGCAACAAGATCAAGAGAAGATCATTGAGCAGGTTCGTCCGCTAGATAACCAAATCGCCGTACTCAAAGATAAGCAAACTGCGGCCGTTAATGCAGCGAATACGCTAAACGAGCAACATACGCAGCAGCGCAATCAACAGGTCGTGTTAGTCCAAAAAATAGATGCACTGAAGCAACAAGATCAACTCAGTACTGAGTATTTAAATACACATCAAGCTGACCAACATCTGGAAAAATACCTAGGTCAATGGCAAGCCAAAGTTGAGCAAGTTCGTACTTTAGAGCGTCAACATGCAGAACAACTAAACTCAGCGAAGCAAGCTTTGTGTGCGGTTGATGCACAGCAAACGATCATCAAATCTGCGCAAGAAGCTAAAGCAACGCAAGACAAAACTTTAAGTGAATTGGTTGTGCTAGAGAGTAGTGCAAAGCAACAGCGGGAAGCATTGCAAGGCAACATCAGCGAACAAGTATTGAATGCGCAAAAAGATCTGTTGGAGTACTGGAATCGCAATACGCACTCATTACTTGAGATCAACCGTGGTTTCCTAAATGCCCAGCAACAGCTGCACGCAAAAACTCAGGCACATCAAACCAACACCCAATTGGTCGACAAGCTTTCGAAAGAACGTGAAGTGTTGGTGGAGCGATATAAAGAGAAAGAGACTTCGCTTGAGCGATTAACGCGTTTGATTGATCAAGAAGGCGAGTTGGCGAAATACCGTGCAGCTCTAGAATCAGGCTCTGAGTGCCCGCTGTGTGGTTCAACAGACCATTCGATTGAGCAGTCGCAAGATATTGCAAATTTGGTTGCTCAAAAAGAAACGGAAAACCTAGAGTTAACGGCCATCAAAAAAGAAGGCCAAGAGCATCGTCAGCAATTAGATTCTCTGGCCCCAATGATTGCGGCGCTTAACGATGACATCCAACGTGCGCAAGCAGATATTCAACAAGCTCAATTGAATTGGCAAGGTGTAATCGGCAAGCTTCAACAGAGCTTATCGGATTTCGTTGGCACGGCTCCTGAACTGGCACTGCTAACGATTAACGATTTAGGCAATGAAGCTACAGTCGCGACCTTTGCTCAGCAGTGTGAACTTCAACTAAGTCAGAGCGCGCAGCAGCTCAAAGCGTTGGGTGATGCTAAAGCGCATTACGCTGAAGCTGAGAAACAACGCCTGTCTGTAAGTGTTATGGCTGACAAGGCGCAGTCTAATCTCGAGTTGGCCGAGCAACGCTTAGCTGATTTGAATAAGCAAAACCAAGTCGCAAACGAGCAAGTGACTCAAATAGCTCAAGCGAAAGGCCAGCAATGGAACGCTTTGAAAGAGAGCATTGTTCAAACTTCTATCGAAGCACCTGAACTTGAGCATATCGATGATTGGTTTACTGCGAAATCGCAAGCATCAAGCACATGGCAGCAAACCAAACAGCAACAGGCCGATATTGAGAAGCAACTGATTACTCAAAATGCCGAATTGAAAACGTTAGACGACAAGCTAAGCAGTGTTGAGAAAGAGCTCGCGACACTGACGCAACAGAGTGAGTCTTTTGTGTTAGAGCTCACTCGTGTAACGGCTGAAAGAACAGAATTGTTTGGTGATAAAGACATTCAAGCCACCAGCAATGCGATGAAGCAAAAAGTCACTGAAGCGGTAAATGCATTTGATGCCGCTCAGTTGGTGCTTAACCGCTGCGAGCTGGAACATCGAACCGAGCAAACCAAACACACTGGTTTCTCGGACGAGTTGGTCAGTAAGCAATCTAGCTACACACAAGCGTCGAATGCTTGGTCAGAAGCGCTGAAAACTAGCCCATTCGAAGGTGAGGCTGATTTTGAAGTAGCGTTGTTGGATGAAGAGGTTAGAACTCAACTTCAAAGCCTGAAGAAGTCTTTAGACGAAGCGATTGTCAGTGCACAAGCTAGGTTGAACACCGCCAAAACGACGAAAGTGGAGTTACAAAACCACGAAAATGCGAAAGCATGGCAAGAGCAAAACCAACAGCAAGTTGAAGAAGCGACGACTGAGTGTCAAAACGCACAACAAAGCCATGCAACCAAGATCGGCGCAATTTCTGCCAATCTTGAAACGGATAGCCAGAACCGCAGTAATCAGCAAGATCTGTTTAAGCAAATTGATGAGCAACAAGTCGAGTTTGATGATATCTCTCGTTTGAACTCACTTATTGGCTCTAAGAACGGCGACAAGTTCCGTAAGTTTGCCCAAGGTTTAACATTGGAAAACTTGGTGTACCTTGCGAACAAGCAGCTACAACGTTTGCATGGTCGTTACGAGCTTAAACGTAAAGCCGACGATGGTTTAGAACTGCAAGTGCTCGACACATGGCAGGGCGATGTGATGCGTGATACAAAGACTTTATCAGGTGGCGAAAGCTTCTTGGTGAGCTTGGCGTTGGCATTAGCGCTATCTGATCTTGTGAGCTACAAAACCAGTATTGATTCTCTGTTCTTAGATGAAGGTTTCGGCACGTTGGATAGTGACACATTGGACATTGCCCTTAACGCGTTAGATAACTTGAATGCATCAGGCAAGATGATCGGTGTCATTAGCCACGTTGAAGCACTGAAAGAGCGAGTGCCCGTTCAGCTTAAAGTGACAAAACACTCTGGCTTAGGTGTGAGTGAGATGGAGAAGCAGTACAAGGTTGTCGCTTAGGTTGTTACTTTGGTTCTTGCTAAATTTATCTGCGCAGAAATAGAAACAGAGCTAGATGAAGCAGATCCCCGACTCAGTCGTTCCTCCTTCTCGAGGATGACGGAGTCGGGAGTAGTCACAAATCACTACGCAGTCACTCCTTAAAGTCAGGAACGAACGTCATAGAGAACTAGGCTTTGTTCGTATTGCCTTCGTCATTCTCTAAAGCGAGGTACGAGCGTAATAGGGAATCTCTAGTAAACGCAGGAAGTGGATGCTTCAAGAAGGGAACGGCCATGCACAAGAAACCCCATTTACCGACTAAGATATGTCCTGTTTGCCAAAAGCCTTTCGCATGGCGTAAAAAATGGCAGCGCTGTTGGGATGACGTGATCTACTGTTCTGAACGTTGTCGTCGTAATAAGTCTTAGTCCCATAATCTGAATAGATCAGGTCAATACTCATGATCTAAACCCGTTAACTCCAATATTTCCTTCCTTTGTCGTAATTTTGATGATCCTTTAATCGTTTCGTCATTCATTTCTCAAGTTAATATTTCTATCTGTAAGATAAGTGATGTATAAAGGCGGCATGAAGATACCTAAAAGAATACAGCCTTTAGTTGACGACGGTTTAGTCGACGAGGTGACAAGCCAACTCATGAGTGGCAAAGAAGCATCGGTGTACATTGTGCGCTGCGGCGATACGATCCGTTGTGCCAAGGTATATAAGGAAATAAGCCAACGCAGCTTCAAAAAAGCGACCGCGTATCGTGAAGGCCGAAAAGTCCGAAATAGCCGCCGCGCTCGAGCGATGGAAAAAGGCTCTGGCTTTGGTCGTGAACAACAAGAAAAGGTTTGGCAAAGTGCTGAAGTGGATGCCTTATATAAACTGGCAGAAGCGGGTGTTCGTGTGCCTGTCCCTTATGGTTGCTTTGATGGCGTACTGCTTATGGAGCTGGTCACTGACGATGAGGGTTACGTTGCACCACGTTTGAACGATGTGGTGATGTCAGCAGAGCAAGCGATCGAAGACCACGCCGTGATGATGACTTACGTGGTTAAAATGCTGTGTGTTGGTTTGATCCATGGTGACTTGTCTGAGTTCAACGTATTGGTGGATGAGTACGGTCCAGTAATTATCGACCTACCACAAGCGGTTGACGCTTCGGCTAACAACAACGCTGAGTGGATGCTGGCTCGTGACATCAATAACATCCGTGACTATTACGCTCAGTTTGCTCCTGAACTGGCAAAAACCGAGTATGCCAAGGAAATGTGGGCGCTGTACGAGAAAGGCGACTTGAAGCCAGACAGCAAACTGACGGGTGAGTTTACGGAAACCGACGACTTGGCTGATATCGAAGCCATCATGCAAGAGATAGACGCTGCGCGAATTGAAGAACAACATCGACGCGAGCGAGCTAAAGAAGAGAAAGAAGGTGTTGACGATACTAAGTTCAATTGGGCTGAATAATCGTGATGATCAGTTTTGATCTTTAGCTAGATATCAACCAAACGCCTTTTAAAACAGAGGCGTTCTTTCTAAATAAAAACCCAATGGAGCTTCAACTCTGTTGGGTTTTCTTTTTTAGCACTAATGAAAGACGTACACTCGTATCAACTACCAATTTAACTGTTCACCATCGTAAGCGTAGAAGTGCCCACTGTTATCCGGTGTGGCAGTGCGAATAATATCGACCAACTGATGGGCGACATAGCTTGACTCAAACAACTTACCTTCAGGGACATTGGTCTGAAAAGGCTTCGACAGAGCTGTGTCTGTCGTGCCCGGGTGCAGAGCCAACACGGTGCCTTTCTTAATGGTGCGTTGCCATTCGATCGACATGGTTTTGATGAACATATTTAGGGCTGCTTTCGATGAGCGGTAGCTATACCAACCGCCTAATCTGTTGTCTGAAATACTGCCAACCTTTGCGGATACCACAGCAAACTTTGGATTGTCGCTCGCTTTAAGTATCGGCGTGAAGTGTTTTGCTAATAACAAGCTGGGCAGGGTATTCACAGAGATGTTTTTGAGGAAAAACTCAGGGTCGATGGACGACAAGTTCTTTTCCGGTCCAAGATCTGGAGTGTGGAGCATACCCACGCAGTTGATCAGCCAATCAAGTTGTTCAAACTCAGAACTCAAGCGCTTAATATCAGCTTCGTCGGTGGCGTCGACTTTGTGCCAGCTCAAGCGATTGTTTTCTAGTTCCGGCTGTTGAGAGTGGTAAGTCGCGTCTACATGCACATCAAGAAAATCAAACCGAGAGAGCTCAGATAATAGGTGTTTAACCACAGCGAAACCAATACCGCCGCTCCCACCGACCACCAATATGTGTAATCTGAGTTGCTCCACCATTATAAGTTCTCCAAGTTTGTGATTCGTTGTTCAGCAGTATCGAGAATCGCTTGTTGTGATTGCTCATCCATGTTGTCCCAAGAGCGATATAACATGCCCATACGTGGGTTGCGGTTTAACGCATCGCGGTGCTGGTCCATAAAGCGCCAATACAAGCTATTGAAAGGGCAAGATTGCTCTCCGCTGCGTTCTTTAATTTGGTAATGACAGCCTTTGCAGTAGTCACTCATACGGTTGATGTAAGAACCGCTGGCAGAGTATGGTTTGGTTCCGACGATCCCGCCATCCGCAAACAGTGCCATACCTCGCGTATTTGGCATTTCGACCCACTCAATCGCGTCGACGTATATACCAAGGTACCAACTGTCTACTTGGTCGGGGTCTATGCCCGTAATTAAGCAGAAGTTGCCAGTGATCATTAACCTTTGGATGTGATGCGCGTAAGCAAACTCAAGGGACTGGTCAATCGCGTGCTTCATGCAATTCATATTGGTTTGTCCGTCCCAAAAGTAATGGGGCAGGTTATTATGTGCTGAGTAATGGTTTTTGTTGGCGTAAGCAGGCATGTTTGCCCAATAGACGGCGCGTATGTACTCTCGCCACCCCAGTATTTGGCGTACAAATCCTTCGACCTGTGCAATATCGATGCTTGGCTTATCTGGTGAGCTGTCTCGAAGACAGGATGCTTGGTAGGCCCACAGTGCTGCATCAATCACTTCTTTAGGGCTCAGCAGTTTACTGTTCAGCGAGAACGATATACGGCTATGATACAAGCTCCATTTAGAGTCGTGCTCTGTCGTCATCGCATCTTGAAACTGCCCAAATAACGGCAAGCAGACTTGGCAGAAATGAGCGAGTAGAGACAAGCTTTGTGCGCGGTTCACCGGCCATAGTAACTGGTTACCGACTTGACCAATGGTTTGTACTTGGTGACGTTCGATACGTTGCAAAATGTCGGTTATATCATTGGTAAACATCAGCGGCTGAGGTAGGTTTTCGATGTCTTGTTTCTTGAGCTTATTTCGATTGTTCGCGTCGTAATTCCATTTTCCGCCAACGGGCTTTCCGTCTTCTAGCAAAATGTCGAAACGTTTTCTCATTCGGCGATAGAAGTGTTCCATCATGATGTTTTTGTCTTTTGGAAACTGTTGTTCTATCTCCTCGAATGGAAAGAGGAAGTGTTCTGTATCACAACAACCTTTGGTCGCATTGGTCAGCTTGAGCTTGTTCATCTGCTCTAAGAGGCGATATTCATCTGGCCTTTGATATTCGAATTTCTCTGCGCCGAATTCGTGTACATAGTGCTTTAAAAGTGTGTCTAGGTTTTCAAATTGCGTTGTGTCGTCAAGAGTAAGGTGGAGTACTTGATGACCTTGTTCTTTGAGTTCGTTAGCGAAGTAACCCATCGCACAGAAAAACGCGGCCACTTTTTGAATATGAGAGGCTACATAATCCGTTTCTTGTTTGAGTTCAGCAATGATGTAAATAACGTCATCGTTGACCTGTCGAAACCATGAATGCTCAATGTTGAGTTGGTCACCTAATACAAGTCGTACCGTTTTAAATTTCATAATGCGTCCTGGTTTGTGAGGCTTGTTGTGACTGCGTTACCGTCTGACCATTGATTGATGAAGGCATGGTCTGGGTCGTACATTTCAGTACGTTGGTTCAAATCGAAATGACGTGATTTGTTAATTATTAGACGCTTACGAGTTGATAGGCTGACAAGATCACAAATGACTACTCTAAGTGGGAAATAGGAGATTTCGATCAGGATGAGTGTGTTGAAGAGGATATCAAGCCAACCAATAATACCGATAGAGGTTGGCAATGCCGGTTATTTTTGAGTGTCGAACTGGAGCTTCTATTCCATTGGAACAACGAGAATATCGATAGGGGAAGTATCGATGATCTGTTTAGAATGGGAGATGAGCTTATGCCAAAAATCATGGTGATGGCCGCATAGCAATAGGTCAACGCCGTTGGCTTCGATGGCATTTTTGAGCTTATCGTTCAAATCACCCGTTCCCACGAAAATGTGCTTGATTGGGTGCTTGGCGTAGGCTTCAAACTCTTTCAAATGCTTAACGGCATCTTCATTGATGGGTAAATCACCGTCATTTCCCTGAATATCAACGAGCTCTGGATAAATTTCTCCATGCGTACCATCGATATAAACAAATGAAATGCCAGCCTCCAGTTTATCAGCGAAGAAGGTCGCTCTATCAATGAGAATCTTGGTGTCGTCAGACAGTTCAAGTGCGACCAGAATATGTCGGTAATCCATAATTAAAGCCTCTTGTTGTGAGTTATGTAACAAGCATAGTTTCTGTTGACGCAAATGATATCGAAGAGATCTCATATTCCGTAAAATCATCATTCAATGTTCTTCTAAGCACTATCGTATTTATATCGCTTTGATTGGTAAGAAATTTACAAAAGGTTGATATAGTGGTTGAAGCGCTAGCTTATGCTGTTAGATAGGCTTGATAGTTCAATGCGCCAATAACGAAGAGGCATCAATGACAGCACTACTAACCATTCCCACTCGAACATTAGGTTTCGACTACGATATTGAGATCCGAGACTGGTCTCAAAAGCTCGTCGGCTTTCATGTGTTTGAAGATGGTAGACGACCGCTTGATGGAGGCATTGGGCTGAGCCTCAACCTTGTTGAACAGTTTGACGTGAATGGTCGTTGGCTAAATTCATTACCTGCGCGTTATCGTGAAATCACCGACGACTTTCCAGAATACCAATACCAGATGTTGTGGCTTGCTGCGAATACTTATGAAGCCGCGCAATTGCTTGAATTAAGGCCTGTTATTTTGGCTTTGATCTGCATGAAATACAGTGTCGACAACAAGAAAGCACTGGCACTAAGTCGCTTAGGGCAGAAGAAGATCCTTACCAAGTTGGGCTTAGACGGCAGCAAGGCGACACTCAAATTCATCGACAAGCTAGAGCTTCATTACAATGTTGGTGATGAACTCGACCACATTGTTCGCATTCTCGAGCCACTGCAAAGACGAGTTCTTAAGTTTAAGCATTACTCAAAAGTTGGATACACAGCCCTGCGTTTGGACCAAGTTCATCCATTTCTAACTGGTAGCAGGCTAGGGATTGCAATGGTGGAAGAGGGCAGACTTAACGCACCGTCGAAGATGGCGATGTTCCAAGATGCGATATTGCTAGGGCAAGATTTGGAGATGGATGATCCACTGCGCGCGATTACCAGTCAGAACTCTTTTGCGATGTTTGAGCAACTGCATGACCGCTGGACGGAGCAACGCCAATTACGACGCTTGGAGGGTAACTGCCCAATGGATAAAGACATCCCTTATCCCGTTCCTTTACTTGGCAATGACAACATTCATCCGCTCACGGATTATTACGACCTTGAACACGAAGGCATCGAGCAGAAGCACTGTATTGGCGTGTATCACAACCGAATCATGAGCGATCGTTATGTGGTGTTCCGCATGCTCAAGCCTCAGCGTTTAACCATAGGTTTACGCCGCGTCCCGAGCAAAGCATTTCCTTTTGAAATAGACCAAATCTGCGGAAAACGAAATGCACCTCCGTCGGAATCCGCTCGCCAAGTGATTCACGACTGGTTGGAAGCGAGTAAGCAGAAGTATCCTAAGCAATAGCCATTAAGTAGAAGGAATACAGGATGTTTCAACAAGGCGATCTTTGCCCTCATTGTGGTTTGATTATTGTGATGCCTAAGATCTGCAAGGTGAATGCCTAGGATGCGGCGAAGAAATTAATCAAGACCCAGCAGACGATTACGACGAAGAAGAGTAGCTTTACCTACACTTAGATTAAACAAGGCTAGGATAGCCGAATTACTCTCTTTAAAAGGACGGAAAAATGCAGAAAGTAATCTTTAGAAATTGCGATGAAAACTCACCTTATTGGCATGAGTTAGAGGGCTTATTTCAAAGTGAATGGTCTGATTTCAAGTTTAAAGATACATATAAAGAAAACGTACAACTCCCTCCAGTAATAACAGTACTTCGCGAGAATGTGGTCATTGGTGGCTTGGCGTATTCCTATTTTCAAGAACCTCACCAAGTTCGTGATGTAGTGTGGATCAACGCTGTGTTTGTCGACCCTCAATGGCGCGGTCAAGGCATTGCCAGTGAACTGATTAATCGTGGTGTCAGACAGGTTTCTTCTGCAGTGCAAACTCAACTCTACGCGTACACCAATATCATGGGTCTCTACCAAGGGCTAGGTTGGTCAATCGTAAATATCGAATCAGAACCGAACCATAAAGTGATGAGTATTGAGCTTAATCGATAAGCTCGGAATAAAAGCCTGATATTAGTTTATCTGCCGTTCGAGTAATGAATTTCTCCCTTTCATCCATAATGCATAAACCTGTTAAATTTTCGTTGAAACTCATGCCGATATCGCCTTTAAATCAAACAACTAGCTGTTGATTAAAACGATCAAGACGATTTATTGCAGCAGTTGTTGAGCACAAAGCCTATATTGACTAGAATGACGCACTTTTTTTATTTACGTACATACAGGTAATGAACATGAGCGATACTAATTCAAGACCAGCTTTACCAGATCATCTTGCAGGCAACCCACGCAGCCCACACCACGTTGCTGAGTGTTTCGAATACCCAATCGGCATTCGTCTAAATGGTAAAGAGCGTACTGATGTTGAAGAATACTGCATCAGCGAAGGTTGGGTTAAGATCCCTTCTCCAAAAGCGCTAGATCGTTTTGGTCAGCCAATGCTTATTACTCTAAAAGGCACTGTAGAAGCTTTTTACATCGACGCATAATCATGTCGTGTGGCTAGCTAATACTTCGAGTAATTAGCTAATGTTTGCTTAATTAGCCAACATCAAGCCACCAAGCGTTATTACCTAAAAGGGTCTAGAGAAATCTAGACCCTTTTTGTTTGCATTGATTTTAGCGAACTTCTTTAACCAATAGCCCAAACCACCTTCATAACTCCACAGATTCAACCAAAATTGTTGTTATTCACTATGCATTCGCAGTAATAACAAAGTTGTTGTTGGTTGATTTATGTTCGCTCGCTCTTTTTGGATTTATTCGTACTCGAAAGTTCTGATGTTTAATTAAACAGATACAAACAAAAATATGAAGCGCATTCTAATTAAATGAAACTAATATGCTGTATTTAAAGTTATTTTTTGTTAATAACTACCTCTATCACAGAAATTAATCCTGAAGCACATACAATTCCCTTGATTTCGAATGAGCGCTAAATTTTTTCGTTCGAGCGTTTAAATTCTTCCTTCGCCCAATAATTATGAGGTTCCTATGTTTGGAATATTCAAACCTATGGCGCATATCGATCGCTTGTCATCAGATAAGATCGATAGCACCTACACACGACTACGATGGCAGCTGTTTCTTGGCATCTTCGTTGGCTATGCGGGGTACTACTTAGTCCGTAAAAACTTTAGTTTGGCGATGCCTTATCTCATTGAACAAGGTTTTAGCCGTGGAGAACTAGGGGTTGCATTAGCGGCGGTATCTATCGCTTACGGCTTATCTAAGTTCTTAATGGGCAGTGTTTCTGACCGTTCTAATCCTCGATACTTCCTCAGTGGCGGCTTGTTAATGTCGGCATTGGTCATGTTCTGCTTCGGATTCATGCCATGGGCGACAGGCAGCATCACTGCGATGTTTATCCTGCTGTTCTTGAATGGTTGGTTTCAGGGCATGGGCTGGCCAGCTTGTGGGCGAACCATGGTTCACTGGTGGTCGCGTAAAGAACGTGGCGAGATAGTGTCGGTATGGAACGTTGCTCACAACGTGGGCGGCGGCTTGATTGGCCCGATGTTCTTATTGGGACTGTGGGCTTTTAACGATGATTGGCGAACCGCTTTTTATGTTCCTGCATTTTTTGCCACTCTCGTTGCTATCTTCGTTTGGTTTACGGTAAGAGACACGCCTCAATCTTGTGGTCTACCACCGATTGAAGAACACAAAGACGATTACCCAGACGACTACGATACGTCTCATGAGAAAGAAATGACGGCGAAAGAGATCTTCTTTAAGTACGTTTTCTCTAACAAGCTGTTGTGGTCAATCGCTATTGCCAATGCGTTTGTTTACCTTATCCGCTATGGCGTACTCGATTGGGCTCCAGTTTACTTAAAAGAAGCAAAAGACTTCTCTGTAGATAAATCATCTTGGGCTTACTTCTTGTATGAGTGGGCAGGTATCCCTGGCACCTTATTGTGTGGTTGGATTTCAGATAAGTTATTCAAAGGCCGACGTGCACCTGCAGGTATCTTGTTCATGGTTCTAGTGACAGTCGCTGTGTTGGTATATTGGCTGAATCCAGCAGGTAACCCAACGGTTGATATGCTGGCACTGGTTGCGATTGGTTTCCTTATCTATGGTCCTGTAATGCTGATCGGTTTGTATGCACTGGAACTTGCGCCTAAGAAAGCAGCGGGTACAGCGGCTGGTCTAACGGGTTTGTTTGGTTACTTAGGTGGCGCAGTTGCTGCGAACGCAATACTCGGCTTTATGGTTGACCATTACGGCTGGGATGGCGGCTTCATTATTTTGGTCGGCGCTTGTGTGGCTTCAATCATCTGTCTGCTTTACGCCTTCTTAGGTGAGCGTGCGCACCATAAACAAAAAGATCTCGAACGAGAGAAAGAAGCGTTAGCTCAGTAGTGTATTTACTGAATCACATCTATAAATAACAACAGAGGCAGGTATATCCTGCTTCTGTTTTATCAAGGGAAACAATAATGAAAACAACGTCACTGTCTCTGACCTTATTAGCACTAAGCTTATCTGCAAATGCATTAGCAGATCCTTTAGTGATTGCGCATCGCGGTGCTTCTGGTTATTTACCTGAACACACATTACCCGCTAAAGCGCTCGCTTATGCAATGAAACCCGACTACATCGAACAAGATGTCGTGATGACCAAAGACGACCAATTGGTGGTTTTGCATGATCATTATCTAGACCGCGTCACCGATGTCGCGGATCGCTTTCCAACACGTGCTCGTTCAGATGGCCGTTACTACGCGATTGATTTTACGCTCGCTGAGATCAAATCATTAAAGGTGACCGAAGGCTTTAAGTTAGATGAACAAGGCAACAGAGTGGCAGGGTACCCAACGCGCTTCCCAATGTGGCAGTCTGATTTCCGTGTCGCTACCTTTGCAGAAGAAATCGAGCTGATCCAAGGCCTAAATAAGACCTTAGGTTATGACGTGGGCATCTATCCTGAAATTAAAGCACCTTGGTTCCATCGTCACGAAGGCAAAGACATCTCCAAAGCGGTACTTGCAACCTTGCATCAATATGGTTACCTATCAAAAGACGACAAAGTGTATTTGCAGTGTTTTGACGCCAATGAACTTCAACGCATTAACGATGAGCTCATGCCAGCGATGGAAATGGATCTTAAGCTCGTTCAGTTGATGGCTTATACAGATTGGAATGAAACCATGACGTACCAAGGTGACAAAGCAACGCCGTACAGTTATGACTGGATGTTTGAAGCTGGTGGCATGGATAAAGTGGCGTCTTATGCGGAAGGAATAGGCCCTTGGAAGCCAATGTTGGTGGACGATGCATCGACCAAAGATAACATCATTATTAAACCGTTAATGAAGTCAGCAAAAGACGCGGGCTTAGATGTTCACCCGTACACGTTCCGTGCTGACCCAGGAAGAATCCCAGCTTATGCTGATAACTTTGATGGCATGTTGGATGTCTTCTACAACCAAGTCAAAGTTGATGGTGTGTTTACCGACTTCCCAGACAAAGCGGTCGACTTCTTGAACCGTTAATACCCCGTCAGTTACAAGCTATTAGTAACGAGATACTAAGAGCCAAAAGCACCGACTAAAGGTGCTTTTGGCTCTTCTTTCACTTTTTGGATCTCCTTGTACTGGCCTCGAAATCCTACCTATATTCTTCTTTCTCAGCCCGCATTTTGATATTCACTCGGTTTACAGCTATAACCTGACTTGATAGGTTACTCCCAATGCAGCCAGATGCTTAATCTATAAGTGTTTATCGGCTCAACCTGATATTGAATTTGGAAAGATCATGGAAGAAAGAAGCAAAGCTTATCTTGATAGCTACCTCAACACATTACCAGCAGACGTTGCTTCGCAATACACCTCTTTTAGTGCCGACTATTACTGTGCTGATGAATACAACGCCAACCTCTGCGCCCAGTTAATTCTCAAGGGTGAAAAACAAGCGTCTTGCAGCCTTGAATATTGGTACAGCCATGAAGGCGAGACGAGACCAGTAGTTGGTCACTTGCAAGTCGTCACTGACTGGGATGGCAAGCCAGTTTGCATTGTAGAGATCACTTCAGTCTCACAGTGCAAATATAACGAAGTGACGGCGGAGTTTGCTGCTGCCGAAGGCGAGGGTGACAAAACACTCGAATGGTGGAAAGAAGCTCACTGGAACTTCTTCTCTCGTGAATGTGAAGAGCTCAAGATCTCACCAAGTGAAGACATGTTACTTATGTTGGAGCGTTTCAAAGTGGTTTATCAATAAAGGGTATTTTGTGTTTAGAAGATCGTGCTCCATAAACAGTAACAAGGTTGTCCATAATGAGCCTAACCGTCCGAGAAGTTTTTATAGGCTCGCTTAAACATTAGATAATTCATCGTATGCAGGAGGCAAGATGACAAAGCTAATCGAATTAACAGAAATAGTCTTATTCGACTGGGGCAATACGCTGATGGTCGATTTGCCAGACGCACAAGGGAAGATGTGTGACTGGGAAACCGTACAAGAAGTGAGTGGTGCTCGTGCATTACTGGGGGAGTTGTCGAAAACTCATCTAGTTTATGTTGCTACCAATGCTGGTGATTCCAGTAAAGACGACATCATTCGAGCCTTTGAGCGTGTTGGCCTGTCTCAATATATCTTGGGTTACTTTTGTAAGGCGAGCATTGGCTTTTCTAAGTTCGAGTCGGGGTTCTATCCTGCCATTATTTCTAAGCTCGGTGTTTCACCACAAGAGATCACCATGGTAGGCGACACTCTAGAGAAAGACATTTACCCAGCACTTGAAGCGGGTTTGCAAGCGGTGTGGTTGAACACGGAAAGTGCTGAGCTTAAGTCACAGCATCCAGGTATCGTACAAGTTCAATCCCTAAGCGAACTGTTGGAGTAGCGCGATTAACTCTCTGATATTAAGTTCAGATAAAGCGCTTGTCCGTTTTGACGTAAACCTCTCATCTCTTTGCTGTTTAATCCTCTAAGCTAACTCTAGTTTCCACTATGAGGGCTAGGTTATGAGTGTCGAACGTCACGGAATATCGGTTGGAATTGAACGTGTTAGCGGTGAAACCATCGTTGTGTTCAAAGCGAAAGGCAAACTCACACACGATGACTATCAGGCAATGATGCCAATTCTAAATACCACGCTAGAAGAACTCGATTCATCTAAACTCAAGATGCTGGTCGATATCTCAACCTTAACAGGATGGGAGTTACGTGCAGCTTGGGATGATTTCAAATTGGGATTAGAGCTCAATTCGAAGATAGACAAAATCGCGATTTATGGTGATAAAAGCTGGCAAGAAATGGCATCAAAAGTCGGCAGTTGGTTTGTGTCCGGTGAGATTAAGTCATTCGAAGACCATGACTCTGCGCTTAAGTGGCTAGTCGATTGATTCTATCTACGAACAACTAGAAAGCAATCCGTAAACAACGCCGATGACAGTTGACGAGAATTGTCTCGAACGCTGTCATTTTTCGTTTTGGCGATGATATTTCCTATTCGATTCAATAGAGTATATTCCTTCCAGCGTGTAACATACCCAGGCTTTGTTTGGTCGTGACTAATAGAATAGCGCGGCCAGATTCAGTAATAACGAGAACTAAAACAGAAATAAGGTCTAACGACATGCATAAGGTAATTGATAAGCTGGCTTGGATATTCATCAAAGACGGCAAGTTGTTGATGGTGAGATCAAAAGGCAAAGAACTGTTCTATCTACCGGGTGGTAAGCGTGAAGCTGGCGAAAGTGATGAGCAAGCACTGGTTCGCGAAATCAAAGAAGAGATCTCAGTCGATTTAGTGCCTGATTCCATCAAATACGTCGAGACGTTTACAGGCCAAGCTGATGGCAAAGCGGAAGGCGTATCAGTGCAATTGACTTGTTATCTTGCTGATTATACAGGCGAACTGTCTCCAGATGCTGAAATCGAAGAGCTTAAGTATGTGGATATCAACGACAGAGCGGTATGTTCATTGGCAGCACTGGTTGCGCTTGATTGGTTAGAAGCGAACCAGTACTTGGCTTAAGGTTTTAGCGGCTATTAGCTAATGCTGAAGATTGATCTTCAAAAGATCATCGCTTACGAATAGCTTGAAGGGCGGCTGTCTTTCATCAACAGGTCGAGTTTCCTTTGAGCTTTCTTCGTGTCTTGTAAATCCACCACCTCAATCATTTCACACTCATCTCGTACCATCTCATTAATTAGGCTTGGGTAGTGTCGGCAATCTTCTGGTCGGTCTAAGTAAATGCTACATGTGTACTTGGCTTGAGCCTTGGTGTCTTTCGTCGGAACCAGCTCCAGAAAAGGGCAGCGAGTTAAACGTTCGCCAGATTCAGGGTCAAACCATATCTCGCTTCCTCGAACATATTCAAAGATGTCTGGGTTGAACAGCTCCCACAAATCGATCTCTTCTTGAGTCGCGGCAAGGTCGCCATCTCCGTATTTGATACAGCATTTTCCGCATTGATTACAATCTTTCATTATCGACTTCATAAGTTGGTGAGCTTTTATCATTTTACCACTGATAGCCGTGGCACGTTGACTTTGTTGTTCATGGTTAAGCCGTTACGGGGAGGGATCTTGGAATGGCGGTGCTTAAAATCAATTTATCTATGCACCACCACTCCAAACAAGGCTGTAAACAGTGATACAATTTGCGCCTAGCAAGTTATTAAAACAAGGCATAAAAATGAGAACCGTATACACCACCGAAGGCGACATCAACGCAAAGAAACAGAAAGACGCTTACCCAAAATTGGCGCTATGTGATAACTGCGTTCGAGACTATGTGGTGATTGCTCAAGGCGAACGTACTTATAAGCCATGCGCAAAATGTGGTGCTGACGATTAATGCGCCTTGATAAATACCTATGTAAAAGCACTGAACTAACCAAGCCTGAAGCAATTGAACGCATCCATAATGGCGAGGTGAACGTAAACAGTGAGACGGTCACCGATGAATCGACTCAGGTTCATGAAAGCAACACCGTCTTGTTAAATGGCACTCCGCTTAAGTTGCGAGAATTTCGATACCTCCTAATGCACAAGCCTGCGGATACTATCTGCTCTAATATCGATGAAGTTTATCCTTCACTGTTCAACTACATCGAGATAGACAAAGCATCAGAACTGCACATCGCAGGACGCTTAGATGCAGACACCACAGGCTTAGTCTTGATTACCGATGATGGGCGATGGTCATTCAACATCACTCTGCCAACCAAGTCATGTAAGAAGGTGTATCGCGTGACATTGTCACGAGATATCAAAGATGATGTCGCTGACAAGTTCAAAGCGGGCGTTAAATTGCAGGGCGAACAAAATCTGACGCGTCCGGCAGAACTCGAAGTGATTACCAGTAAAGAAGTGCTGTTGACCATTACAGAAGGTAAGTTTCATCAAGTAAAACGAATGTTTGCTGCGGTAGGAAACCGAGTTGTTGGCCTTCACCGTGAACAGATTGGTGATGTTCGTTTAGATGTTGAAGCCGGCCAGTGGCGTTATCTAACTAAAGCCGAAGTTGACTCATTTCAGCAAGACTCTGAATAAGAGCTCTGAATAAACGCCGTAACCACTTAAAGCGTTAAGCGTGTCAGCACCAGAACATCAATACTATAAGGATATAGGATGGAAAACCTAAAAGTCTCAGAAATTAAGTCTTTCGTACCCGCGAAAGACTTCGATTTATCCAAGCGTTTTTACCAGTCAATCGGCTTCGAGTTGATGTCTGAATTTCACGATATCGCCTATCTACGACACGGCAGTTGCGCCTTCCTTTTGCAAAACTTTTATGAACCTGCGCACTGTCACAATTACATGATGCACTTGCTGGTTGAAGACGTAAAAAGTTGGTATCAACACATCCAAAACTCTAATGTAGTGTCGGAATTTGAAGTTACCGTTTCCGAGGTTGTTGAGCAACCTTGGGGAATGCTTGAGTTTTGTATCACCGACGCAAGTGGTGTGCTGTGGCGTGTGGCTGAAAACATCAGGCCGCGTTAATTCATCCAACTTGCATTAAGGCCAGTGAAAACTTCAAATTATCCATCTGTTTCTTTATTTATGCCGACATAAGGCAATGATCAAATAGGTTCAAACATGGATATAAAGGCTAAAATGCACAGCCAAGACGTTTACTACTGTGACGACGTTGATTTGGTTGCTGAGCAAACTCAATGCTTAGAAGTGCTATACGATTTCAACCATACTCGCCCGAGCGAAGGTGATAAACGACAACAAATCATGAAGCAGTTGTTCGCCGAAGTCGGTGAGGGCTGCTACATTGAACCACCATTACATGCGAACTGGGGGCGTCACACCCACCTAGGCAACAACGTATACGTGAACTTTAATCTGACTCTGGTCGACGACACAGACGTATTCATCGGCGACAACGTGATGATAGCGCCTAACGTGACCATTGCCACTGGCACACATCCCATCAGCCCAGAACTCAGGCTAAAAGCAGCGCAGTTCAATGTTCCCGTTCGTATTGGTAACAACGTATGGCTTGGCGCGCACACAGTCGTACTTCCCGGTGTCACCATTGGTGAAAACTCAGTAATAGGCGCAGGCAGCATCGTCACCAAAGACATCCCGGCCAATGTCGTCGCAGTTGGCAAACCATGCAAAGTGATACGCGAAATCAACGAGAGCGACCGAGAGTATTACCACAAAGATCGCCGCATTCCAGATGAACTAAAGTAGGCGGTTTTTCACACGCCTGAAATTAGCTGTGACATAAGTCATTGCTATGCAATGGCTTAGTTGTATATTACTTATCTATCTTAGAAACTAGACAAAATTATTCTGGAGTTAAGTGCAGAATTTTTCTGTCTGATAGCTGTTATATGTACAGGAACTTTCAATGAAGGGTTTTCTCAAAGGGATTTTATCTTATCTTGTTGTGATCTCGGTAGCTCTGCTAATTTCTCGCAATTTTTTTGATTACCTATCCACAATAGACTTGGTTGACTACATTGCATATAGCGGGGTTTTACTTGTTGTATTGGCAGGCATTACATTTGATGGTAACAATCTAGCTAATCAAGACTTTTTGTCGTTAATGATTCATCGTGAACTTGTGTCCCGAACCAATGACTTTCAAGACGAAACTAATAAAGTAAGTTTTGCAGTTAATGTCGGATTGATAGGAATATTTTTACTTATTGCTAGTGGCGTAATGGCTTGGCATATTAGTAAGTAAAACATATAACAAGGTGCCTAAATCTGAATCGTAAACGCGTGCCGAACTCGCTTCGCTCAGGCATGGCACACATCCACTTTCAGCGTAGCTAAGCGTTATGCCTCGTCATTCTTCCTGAGTTAAAGTAACTATCCATATCTAGTTTAGGTTCACGGTGCTTTTCTTACCCATTTGCTAGAGTGACATTTCAATGAGCATGGAGGTTTTGTAATGGGAACTGTAATCGGTTTGGTGATTCTAGTTGCGATAGATTGGTATCTTGTTCGTAAAACAGGGCTTCATATTCATAAATGGATCTCTAAAAAGTATGCTGCGTATCTGTCGGGAAAGGGGAACTAAAAATAGCCTTTCTTATTAAGTCATCGGTATAAAAAGCGTTATCCGCTATTCATTTACAAACACTGCAAAGATTGGAGGACTCATGAAAGGTAAAGGAAAGTGCCTATGTGGCTTGGTTGAGTTGGAAGTAGAGTACGCCAGTAATGAATTGGGGGCCTGTCATTGTAGTATGTGTAGAAATTGGTCTGGCGGTCCGATGTTAGTCATTGATTGCTCTGATTCCGTCAAAATATCAGGTGAATCAAATGTAGTGAGATATAGATCATCAGATTGGGCAGAGAGAGGTTTCTGCGGTAATTGTGGTACTCACTTGTTTTACTTTTTGGTGCCAAATAATCAGTACCACCTTCCTGTCGGTTTATTGATGTCTGGGGATGACTACAAGTTAACTCATCAGATATTCATCGATGAAAAGCCCGATTACTACGAATTTAAAAATGAAACGCACAATATGACTGGCGCAGAAGTATTTGCCCACTTTGAAAGTGGAGAGTAAATATGAAGACAGATTTTTCTAAATTAGCGACAACCGAGTACGGAAATATACTAAGTAACGATCACTTTATTGACTTTAGTATTGGTCCTCTTTGGCAGGGAATGCCGCGAATTTGTGGAGAAGCGTTTACTGTCCAGTTAACGTCTGGTGATAATTTAATGCTTCATTCAGCCATATACGAAGCACCAGAAGGTTCGATCATTGTAGTAGATGGCGTTGATAGCGAATATGCTGTAGCCGGCGGTAATGTATGCGCAGTCGCGAAGAGTCGAGGTATCAAAGGCTTTATTATTGATGGTGTCATTCGAGATTTGACTGAAATTTCAGATATGAAGTTTCCAGTTTTTGCGAAAGGTGTTCATCCAGTACCGGGAAAGAAAGAGGTCTATTCTGAATTGGGTGCTCCAATCACTTGCGGGGGAGCAAAGGTGTATACGGGAGATATCATTGTTGCTGATGTAGAGGGTATTGTCGTTATTCCTAAATCAAGAAAAGATGAAGTGTTTCTAATGGCTTCAAAGAAAGCAAGTGACGAAGCTTCATTAACACTCGCTGAGTGGGAAACGAGTCATAGGGCTAAAATAGCCCAAGCAATAACGTCTGCGAAACAAAAAACTTAATTGGTGCAGCAAGTTGATTTGTAATGCGTGGCATTTGTCATCAATTAACAGGCGTTAGGCGACAACGAATAAATTCATCCATGGAGAAGAGAGTGATCGTACGGACTGCGACGAAAGAAGACTCAAGTGTCTTGTTAGAGTTTATTGAACAAAAAGCTGACTTTGACCGGAGTATGAAAGGGTTTAGTGGTGAAATCTCGACAACTATAGAGAAAATCGAACGCACATTATTTGGTGATTACGCATTTGCCCATGCATTAATATTAGAACGGAATTGTGAGCCTTTTGGCTTCGCACTGTATCACTATCGATATTCATCCTTCAGTGGAGAGCCATCAATCTGGCTTGACGACCTATTGGTTACAGGAAATCAAAGATCACAAGGGTATGGCCGTGAACTTATGTTGGCTTTAAAGTCACAAGCGGAGTCATCATATGCCTCTCACATCTCATGGACGGCAAGTCCACATAATAAGAAAGCGCATGATTTCTACAAAAGGTTGGGTGCAGAGGTTGAGCGAATGGATGGTCAAAGACCTTATTTTCGTTGGGCAATGTGCGATTCGTAAATGAATCAAAAGGGAACTATGAAAATAACGACGCTGGTTGATAACTCTCGACTGGATAACAGGAAAGATTTAGCCGTTGAGCGCGGACTATCACTGCATATTGAAACTGAATCGCTAAAGATCTTGTTCGATATGGGAAGTGGCGATACGTTTTGTCAAAACGCACCATTACTGGGTATTGATATTAAAGATGTAGACCTCGCTGTCATATCACACAGGCATCATGATCATTGTAATGGCACCGCTGATTTTGTTGCTCATAACTCTAAAGCCAAAGTGTTTCTGAAAAATTGCGAACAGAAAAGCTATCATTTCCGGGCTTTCGGTTTCAAAAGTGATGTCGGGATCAATCCGGACTTACTAGAAAACAGCAACGAGCGGTTAGTCTTCGTTAATCGTACTACTGAGATCGCCCCAAATGTCTTTGCTATCACAGATATTAGCGTGAAACACGAACAACCTAAGGGTAATAAATACCTTTATACACAGTCGGAAAATCGACGGGAGCGCGACTCATTTGATCATGAATTACTGTTAGTGATTAAAGAGCCAGATGGTTTAGTTATATTCACGGGATGTGCGCATAGTGGCGTTCTTAATATGGTTGATACAGCGGTTACTCTGTTCCCAGGAGAGAGAATAAAAGCGGTTGTCGGGGGCTTCCATCTAGTGGGCTTACCATTGTTCAATAGTATTGGTGGCACAAAGCAAGACATTAGAGATCTTGGATTGACGTTGTCTCAATACCCCATTGATAAACTGTATACAGGGCACTGCACAGGCAAGAAAGCTTATGAGTTGTTGAAAGAAGTATTAGGCAAGCGTCTGGAAGCAATGCCGACAGGTCGGCGTATTCATGTGTAGCGTTGGTCAAACCTTAGATGGATGTTAGTTAGGTCACGATGAATAAACAAAAACTAAAGAACCTCATTCAACAAGTTCCTGAGCTAATCGATACAGCCAAAGTATGTCGTGAGGTGGGCTTGCCAAACTTCTATATTGCAGGCGGAGCTATCACTCAAATCATCTGGAATGATATCGAAAACAAACCGCTTCTAGACCAAGTCAAAGACTTCGATGTTGTCTATTTCAATAGTACCTCAGCTATCACCGAAGATGAGTTCAAAAACCGCATTCGTTCGCGGTTAAGTCATTGTGTCGACGTGGACGTAAAGAACCAAGCGACCATTCATGAGCATTACGCTAAGAAGTTCGGTTGCTTCATTCAACCATACGATCGTGTTGAACAAGGTATCGAGTCTTGGCTCTCTGCATTTGCTATCGGGTTTACTTTGAATGATTCAGGCGGCATCAAGTTGTTTTCACCATACGGTGTAGAGGATGCGTTTGATATGCTGATTAAACCGAATAAGCGAGCAATGACAGAAGAAAATTACAACAAAATGACCACTGGCTATAAGGCTCGATGGCAGCAAGTAAAAGTGCTTCCTTGGAATTGATCTATAAAGCTTTGTGGGATCGCTCTTAACATTGGGTATTTAATTCAGTTTGGCGTCAGTGGTAAATTTGAATCTAGTCTCAGCATTGTTAGTGACTTAGTTGTACGTTATGTGATTTGGAAACAACGAGGTCTGGTTTATGAAATACGCTCCAATTAAAGATGAAATTACGTTTGATGATTTCGCGAAAATCGACATTCGTGTGGGTTTAATCACTGAGGTTTCTGAAGTCGCAAAATCAGATAAGCTGATGAAACTCACCGTCGACTTTGGCGATCATCAGCGATCAATCTTGGCTGGCATCAAACAAGAGCGTGAAAACCCCAAAGAAATCGAAGGTAAGCAAGCCTTGTTTGTCGTGAATCTACCTGAAAGAAAGATGGCGGGTGAAATGTCTCAGGGTATGTTGTTTGATATTGGTTATGAAGACAAATTAAATCCGTGTTTAGCTTGTCCTGAAACCGAAATGCCTAATGGTGCTCGAGCTGGGTAACGTACACATAAACGTGAACAATAATGTAAGACGGAATAACGCGTATCTTAACTTAAAGCGAACATCATAGATGGAACACAAAACAGGGTACAAGAGATGAAAGCTGGTACGCCAAGAGATTATAGCGAAGACATGTATAACGTTTATTTTGAAGTTGGAGAGTGGGAAGGAACGGCTCTCAGCATACTTGAGTCGTTTGTTGGTCAGTCACCGTCAACGTCTATTTCACATTTGGAGTTTGGATATGAACTTGCGATGCCTATCCAATGTGTACCAGATCTCGTGAGGCTTTTGACTGAGAAAAATATCGCTATTTATCAGATCGTACGTGGTAACAAGATACTAGAGTCATAAAGATATTGGTCGAAGTAGAACAGTGAATTAATCGAGATTGATTCGTTATACATGGTACTTATCGTTGAAGGTTGGATTTCTTTCTTAAGGAGTTTTAAGTGGGTCAGGAAGTAAGAGTAGGTGTAGCTGCGGTTATTCTACGTGAAGGACGAGTACTACTTGGAGAACGAATTGGTTCTCATGGGGCTCATACGTGGGTAACGCCGGGCGGACACCTTGAGTGGGGTGAAAGTATCGAAGAGTGTGCCAAACGCGAAACACTCGAAGAGACTGGCTTAGTTGTTAGTGCATTTGAGAAGCTGACTTTTACCAATGATATTTTTGAGAAAGAGAACAAGCACTATATTACGCTGTTTGTTGTTGCTTCTGACGCTAGCGGCGAACCGCAGGTGACAGAACCTGATAAATGTAAGCAATGGAAATGGTTTAAGCTCGATGAGTTACCAGAGCCATTGTTTCTTCCTCTGACGAATTTGCTTAACGATCCGGTCATCCTTGGGAAGCTAGTGCAGTAATACAAATTGTTAGGCCGTTGCTATGTGAATACAGGAAACAATCAAATGGAATTAAAGTGTCACTGTGGAAATGTGAGCTTAGAACTGAGCTCGCTTCCAGACGAAGTCGGGGAGTGTAATTGTTCTATCTGTCGTCGTTATGCTGCCGCTTGGGCGTATTTTTCTCCAGAGCAAGTTCAAATCAACTTGAGCGAGAAAACTGAGTTTTATTGTTGGGGCGATAAAGAAGTCGAATTTCATCGCTGCAAGTCATGTGGATGTTTAACGCACTATGTAACGACAGAGAAATGCTCCGCAGATATCTTGGCCGTGAACATGAGAATGGTCGAAAATGAAGTGCTTGCAAGCATCCCAGTTCGTAAGATCAACGGCGCAGCGTACTAAGTCAACTAACAAGGTACTCTCACTGCGCCTTGCAGTATTGAAACGGTAGGTTTGGTCGTATTAAGGAGATGTTCGATGTTCAAGTGTCCAAATTGTGGGGCGTTGGTTTCTATTAAAGATAAATCAAAGTTGCATCCTTCCAAACACATGCCATGTAGACAATGCGCTCAAGTATTGAAGCCTTTTACTATTTATTACTACTCACTCTTTTTTGTTGCTCCTTTTACGGTTTCGACTTCAATGAATTATGCTGGGTTTAGCACTTTTGGTGCCATGGTGCTTAGTTTTACATTGTTTTACGTGTTGTTTGTGTGTCAGCCAATAAAGAAAGTAACGCAATAGCCCTCTAGCATTAAAAGAAGAGGACTAATCAGTAATAAAATAATGAGACAGGTAAATCATGACATTACGAGTAGTTCCGGAGCTTTATTGTTTCGATATTAATGTGAGCAAATCCTTTTTTGTCGATGTGTTAGGGTTTGAAGTGAAATACGAGCGGCCAGATGAGGAGTTTGCTTATCTAACGCTTGATGGTGTTGATGTGATGCTTGAAGGGATTGCGGGCAAAAGTCGAAAATGGCTTTCAGGTGATCTGGAGTTACCTTTAGGGCGTGGCGTTAACTTTCAATGGGATGTTATCGATATCGAACCACTTTATCAGAGAGTTAACGAAAGCGCCGCTGATTCTATTTACTTAGCGTTAGAGTCGAAGCCTTATCAATGTGTGGGTTCGATCGTGACTCAGAAGCAGTTCATCGTTCAAACTCCTGACGGTTATCTCTTTAGGCTCTGCCAAGATATTCATTAAATCATGACCTTGTGGTTGAATACCAAATACTGGTCTCTGTTCTGCATTATTTGATGGACCAAACGTATTAACTGAGTACTAAGGTTGCATTGCTCACGCCCCAGTAATGCGTTATACAAATACGGTAATTAAGAATGAATGAGGATATGTAGTGAGCCATTTACCAGACGAAAGCCAAAAACGATTCATAGCGATTTTAAGCAAAAAGATGGATTTAGGAAGAACATTGAACGTGCTAGGGCACTTGAGCGTTGGCCTATCTAACCTATTAGAAAGTGAAGAGGCTTGCTACGTTGACTATGAAGACTTGGATGGCAATGTCCACCCTAATTTATCTCATTATCCTTTCATTGTTTTGAAAGCCGACAATTCAAACAAGCTTCGAAAAGTGCGTGAAGAAGCCTTCAGCCGTGGTATTAAATTTACCGATTTTACGAGCTCAATGATCGAAGGTGGTTCTGTTGAGCAGCAGCAACGAACCAAAGAAACCAAAGAAGAAGATCTTGAGTATCTAGGTGTATGCCTGTTTGGTGACACGGAAATTCTACGTGAGTTTACAAAGAAGTTTAGCTTGTATAAGTAACTCACTTTAGTGGTCTAGCTATCTGCTAGTAAGTACACCGAACATGTTACATAAGCCGTTAATCCAGAGATAGGAAGTCAATGGAATACCAATTAGATATTGAGCCTTCCGATGAAGACATTAATGAAGTCCGAGGCGGGTTAATCAAACACAACACACCGTTTCTGGAAGGGATAGCCAAGTCTCAAGTTGCGTACTACGCGATGGAGGAAGGCAACAAAGTTGGTGGCATTATCGCTGACCTTTGGGGAAACTGGTTACTGATTAAGTTCCTCTGGGTCGACGATTCGATGAGAGGAAAGCAAGTCGGCAGTGATCTACTTGAGCGTATTGAAGAGTATGCACAGTCTCAAGGTTGTACGTCGTCATTGGTCGATACATTAAGTTTCCAAGCGAAGCCTTTTTATGAGAAACGAGGGTATGAATGCCAGATGGTGTTAGAAAATTACCCTGTAGATTCATCGCTATCGTTTCTCACCAAGTCGCTCGTCAAAAAGTAGCAAATAAAGACCCCGTATATACAAGGAGAGTAGAGTGGTAAACATTCGGGAAATGGCAATTTCAGACTACGACTCAGTGATCGCGTTGTGGTGCCAGACAGAAGGCATGAGTATTCGCGATGCCGATTCGAAAGAAAGCATTGCGAGCTATTTAGATCGTAACCCCGGTCTAAGTTTTGTGGCTGAAAGCAACAACGAGATCATTGGCGCTGTGTTGGTCGGTACGGATGGACGTCGTGGGTATTTACAACATTTAGCTGTCTCGGCCAACTTCAGAGGGCAAAAGTTAGGTTGTAAGCTTGTCGCAGAGGCGGTCAACGCCCTTGCAGGGTTAGGTATCCCGAAGACCCACTTGTTTGTCTATAACGACAACATCAATGCTCAACAGTTTTACGAAAAATTGGGCTGGTTTCCTCGAGATGAAGTTCGAATGTACTCGTTTAATAGCTCGGATAATAGTAACGTTTAGCCTTAAAGGTTCGCGCTGGCTGAGCTTGAATTTGTAACAGATTCGCGTGCATCTTCCCAATATCAAAACAATCCTTGGAGTATTTAGAAATGTTGTTTTCTAGTCTGTCTAAACCATTGGTTCATGGCTCCGAGTTATGTTCTGAACTGGTCAATTTCTTAACCGAGCATAAGAGTGATTTCGAAGAAAAGTTAATCCCTGATCTGTCATACATCGATGATATGGCACATGTGGTGAACGGCATTAAAATCAAAGACGTTCTACACATCAATGCCAATCAATACCGACTTCAATATTCGTTTGATTGGGAGCTGTTTCTAGGTTGTTCAGATAGGAACGAAACCGGTGTAGAGAATGGAAGCGTTCTATTCACACTTGAGGATGATAACGTTCTTAATATCAACTTCCCAAACTACGGTTCTCGAGACACTAGCGATGAGCTCTAGTCGGTTCAGACTAACTTGTTTTATCCTGAATAATCGGTAACAACGAAGAAGAGGTAAATTTGAGTCCAATCGCTATCCTTGTCCATGTCCCAAATATTGAAGAAGGGCTGAACTGGTACCAGAAAGCATTTCCACATGCCGTTGCCATTTATCATCCAGATTCTGATTTTACAGTTTTGGATCTTAACGGGTTCTCTATTGAAGTTGTGCAAGCCGACAGTAAAGTTAATGCAGGTAAAAAAGGAACAGTACTGTATTGGTCAGTCGACAGCGTTGAAGAATCTCTTGTTTATTTTCAGTCAATTGGAGCAACGTTATATCGTGGTCCAATGGCCATAGAAGGTGGGCTAATCATGTGCCAAGTAGAGGACCCATTTGGTAACCTAATTGGCTTACGAGGTTAGAACTTCTCCCGCCTCTCAATAAGGGACTATGTGGTTTGTATAAAAAGGAACAACAATGATAACTATCGAAAGGCTTGAAGAATCACATGTGGCGTTAGTTCAGGCCATCCAACTCGCCGATGAACAGGTCAAGTTCGCTGGCACAGCTGCAGAGTTTTTATTAGACGGCAGTGAAACCACGCACTTGCACGTGATTAAGTCTAATAACGAAGTTGTTGGTTTCTTTAAGCTGGATATCGCTTACGCAGAGCACTATGAATTCTGCCCAGAAGGAAGTATTGGCTTAAGAGCTTTTGTGCTTGATAAAAACCAGCAAGGTAAAGGTTTAGGAACTGGCACGGTCAAAGCTTTGTTTCCATATTTAAAAGCGAATTACTCAGCGTATGAGTCGATTTATTTAACCGTGAATTGCAAAAATCCCGCCGCATTCAACTGTTATAAGAAAGGCGGCTTCGAAGATACCAATGAACAGTATTTAGGTGGCGCAGCAGGCCCGCAATTTATCATGAGTGGTCAAATCGCTTCGTAATATTAAACCGATTAATTATTGATGAGAAACACCTGCACAGCTGTATGCAGATTGAGAGTCTTAAAGAACTCGAAAAGGAAATTTGATGAAAGTTCAATATCTTGAAGTGGTTACCCCAGAAGTCGATGTTGTTTGTGCAACATACGCTCAGCTCTACAACGTGAAGTTCAGTGGTGCAGATGTGAACCTTGGTGGGGCGCGCACTGCAAAGCTATCTAATGGTGGGGTCATTGGCATTCGAGCACCACTTCGTGAAACTGAAGGACCAACTGTTCGTCATTACACGCTGGTTGAGGATATTCAGTCTGCAGTAAATGCAGCCGAGAAATTAGGCGCCGAAGTTGCGTTGCCGCCAATGGAGTTACCACGTCACGGCATGTGCGCCATTGTTATTCAAGGTGGCGTCGAACTCGGATTCTGGCAATTATAAATGATGTATACCTTTTAGATTGTGACGGACGAGATACTACGATTTATGATGAGACACCTAGTGTCTTTGCCTGCTTCATGGCATCATTCCACGCAGCTAAAACCCCAACAAGGTATGTTATGAAACAGAATATTGTCCACATTGCACTCGTGGTAAAAGACTACGATGAAGCGCTTGATTTCTATGTAAACAAGCTTAAGTTTGATCTCATCGAAGATACGTATCTACCAGAAGAAGATAAACGCTGGGTTGTTGTTGCTCCACCAAATTCAACCGGTGTGAGCCTGTTACTTGCTAGAGCTTCTAAGCCAGAGCAACACGATTTCATCGGCAACCAAGCTGGTGGACGCGTATTCCTATTCTTAAACACCGATGATTTCTGGCGTGATTACGAACGCATGACGTCTTTGGGCATTAACTTTGTCCGAGAGCCTAAAGAGCAAGGCTACGGCACCGTTGCTGTGTTTGAAGATCTTTACGGTAACTTGTGGGATCTGCTTCAGTTAAACCCTGAACACCCTATGGCTAACAGGTAGAAAAGCTTAGTCAACAACCTTAATTCTGGTCATACGGATAGGCAGGAGCGACATGGAAGTCACAAGGTATCAACCCAAGTATTTAACCGCTTTACAGGCGCTCTATCTAGAATCAAGACAGGACACCTTTCATTGGGCTGATGCCGACGCTTTTGAGTTATCCGATTTCGAATTAGATACAGAAGGTGAGCAGATATGGGTGGCTGTTTCTGGCGACAAGGTTTTAGGTTTTGCCTCTGTTTGGGAACCTGAGAGTTTCATCCATCACCTATATGTGTGCCCGCGAACGCTACGTTCTGGAGTAGGCTCTGCTTTACTCAATACCTGCAAACAACATTACACTGATCTGACTTTGAAGTGTTTGACTGCCAATGAACATGCTATTGGCTTTTACCAGTCGCAAGGTTTTGTTATCTCATTCACAAAAGGAGAGGGATTAGAGCGTTATCATTTAATGGAATACAGATAGCTGATATCTAAAGTTAGGATGTGAGCTACAACTTAGCTCTAAGTATTGAAAAATCAAATTTGAGTTCTTTGTTTACGGTGCAATAGATAATTTCAAATGGTAGCGTCATCCAATTCTGTTTCAATGTTTAGTCGTTACTAGAGGTCCCGAATGAATCAAGTTGAAGTTCTTTATGCCCTAATGAATAGAATAGTGTCTGATTTAAATAAACGTTTGCCAGTTTCTTTGGTTCTACATCAGCAACAAATAACAACAAAGAATATTAGTTTGAGTGGGGCTAATGGGAGGGTATGGGTATCTCCATGTCAGGGCGGTTACGATATTTCGATTAGCGGAATTTCGCTCGAAAATGATATGACGGCAAGGTTAACATCTTATTTTGGTCGCAATCCGGATGGCTACAAACAAAGAAATGCAACTCGAGGTTTTGAACGCCAGCCTTTTTGGCGCACAAGTAATTTTCTAAACGTCGAAGTCGTTTGTGAAATGTATGCCAAGACTACTCAATAGTAAATTAATGTTGAAAAGGATTTGCTTCATTTCAAGCTTGCATACTTACGTAGGTTTCTGAACATTGGAGATAATATGGAAATAAAACAGCTTTCAGCGACGGAGGTACTTCCGGTTAGGCATCAAGTGCTTTGGCCTGATAAACCGATGTCGTTTTGTATGGTGCCAGATGACGAACAAGCAACGCATTACGGCGCGTTTGTTGGTGAGCAGTTGGTTTGTGTCGCGTCTATCTATATCCAAGGCAATGAAGCGAGGCTGAGAAAGTTTGCCACGCTGCCTGAATTCCAAGGGCAGGGAATCGGTTCAAACGTGATTGATCATGCCATCTCTAACCTCAAAGAATCAAACATCCAATATTTTTGGTGCGATGCGCGCACAACGGCTTTAGGTTTTTATCAAAAGTTTGGGATGGCTGTAGAAGGCTCTGAATTTGAAAAATCGGGTGTTGCGTATTACAAAATGTCGGTTCATTGGGAGTAACGCTTCTCTTTCGTTAGGTTAACCCTCCGCATCGCTAAATCATCAACTTAAGTTAAGGAAGCTCATCGTGGAAGAAATCAAAGGCATTCTGCAATTCATGGTCGAAATTGAACAATTAAAGGATGTTCATCGACAGACAAAACCGGTTGGATTGGATCGATATGAAAACTCGGCAGAGCACAGTTGGCACGTCTGTTTGAGCGCACTCATGTTGAAAGACTATGCCAATGAAGAAATCGATATTACGCGAATAATGAAGATGCTGCTGATTCATGATCTTGGGGAAATCGATGCCGGAGACACCATCATTTATGCCAGTGAAACCGCAGAAAACAAGCTCAAAGAGAGAAACTGCGTTGAGCGCTTGCTGAAATCATTACCGAGCCATTCAAGAAGCGAGTATTTGGATTTATGGCTTGAGTTCGAAGCAGGTGAGTCACCAGAAGCCAGATTTGGTAAGGCGATCGATAGAGTGCCGCCTTTGCTTCATAACATCCATGGTGGTGGTCACAGCTGGAAGAAGCACAACATATCCAAAGACAAAGTACTGACCTTCAATGGCGAGCGTATTTCTAAAGGCAGTCGTGCTCTATGGAAAGAGCTAGAAGTGCAACTTGAAGGTGCTGCGGAAAAAGGGCTATTAAAGTAAAAGTTAATTTCATACCTTAGCGTAAGAATAGCTTTAGCTTTTCAATGAGGGAGATCTCGATGGTAACTGATTCAAGATGCATGGCACTTACCTTGTGTCTCATTTCTTTCTAATAAAACTCTAGTGGACAACAATAAGTTCGAGAACCGAGTGATAAGTTGTTAGTATGTATCAAATTTATAAATATCAGTTGGCTTATATAAATGCTTGATAATAAGTATATTAAACACCCTTATCACTGTGAGCAGTGCGACGCACTTACCCCGCACCTTGCTGTTAGCGCTTCCGATGCTGAATCTAAAGCGGACGCTGAATCTGAAAAGAAACAATGGAAGTTAGGCGTGTTGATGGAGTACCTGGTGACGTTATTGTTTAGAGGTGATCATAATGTTCCCGGTTTTTATGTAGACAGTGATTACGAATACCAGTGTGAGAAATGTGGGACTAAGTCGTGGCACTGATTGGGTATGAACATTTGATGTAAATCTCATGACAATAATAAATATGAGTCAGAAATTACAAGGGACTGTATGGAAATCATATCCGAAATCGAAGTGTCCAAAAAGCAACATCAAGCCATTACCGCTCTGAGAAATAGCTCTTTCCCCGATCATCAGGTAGAGCGTTCTTATTATAAACAACTCCCTCATATGCGAGCTCTGCAATGCCGTGAAGAACGACTCGTCGGCTACCTTGGTCTTGATTACCGTATGGTCAGTGTTGGTGACAGTGCTTACAAAGTATTAGGTGTTATTGATTTTTGTGTTGCTGAGAATGTCCGAGGGCAAAGTGTTGGTAAATCTATGCTGTGTGAATTGGATGAGTATGCAAAGAATAGGGATGTCGATTTCATTATTTTGATATCAGATCTTCATGATTTCTATTCCTCACAAGGGTATATCCAAATTACTAGTACTAACTCTTGGTTAAGACTTCATGAGCACCTTAGTTATGGCGTCGCTGTTGAAGAAATTGATGACCTATATGTAAAGCCATTGAACGGAAAACAATGGCCTTTAGGGGATATTGATTGGCTTGGCTATATGTATTAGCTCTCTTGTTTTAAGTTACTCCATGAGTTAACGATGTGAATAAACCCTAGGTAAACTGATGATAATAAGACGCATTAGAAAAGTGATCCTCTCTGCAAACTGAGAATGGAATCGCGTCTATACTGACATGGGTTACGTCGCTGAATTTGGAAGTGGCGCTATGAATGTAAGTTTGATTAGGTTAAATCTCAGAGGTGACGATGAAAAAATTACTACCACTATGCGCCATTTTACTCTCGGCATCATTTTCAGCCGCGGCTTCTGATGGTTTGATTAAATACCAAAGTAATTATTCAGTGAAAGAGACCGCTGACCGCTTTGAAGAAATCGCCAAGAGCAAAGGTTTGACCTTGTTTGCGAGAATCGACCATCAGAAAAACGCGAGTAAGGTCGATCTTGAATTGAGACCAACGGAAGTCATCATCTTTGGTAACCCGAAAGTAGGGACACCATTAATGCAATGTGCTCAAGAAGTCGCGATAGATTTACCGCAGAAGGTGTTAGTCACTGAGGATTCTAATAAGAAAGTATGGTTGTCTTACAACGATCCTAATTACTTGGTAGAGCGTCACGCGATCAATGGCTGTGACGAGGTCGTTAAGAAAGTATCGGGTGTACTAAGCAAGCTATCAGAAGCGACAGTGGCGAAAAAGAAAGCAAAATAACCAAGATCAATAAGCACTCATTAAGACTATTAATGGGTGCGATATGACGATGATATCGCCCATTAGTCATTGTGTTGACAACTAAGCAACAGTATATAAAAGTAGTTTTATGAAACTGAATTTAGCGCAATCTAACCAACGAATTATCATCATTCCATAGGAATGGTGGGATTGTTGATGCGCTTTGTTTATCGAACCCACCCGTAAGGTGGGTTTTTTGTCGCTGTCTTATGGGTTTTATCTGAATAGAGGAAGTCATATGAAAAAGATCGCGGTTTTTGGCAAGCCTGGGAGTGGAAAATCCACAATCAGCAAGGCGTTAGCACTAGCTACAGGGATAGAGCTTCACCAGTTAGACTCTATTGTTTACAAGGCCAACGGAGAGCTTGTTGAACGTGAAGTATTCGAGCAGGCTCATGAGAGCATACTTAAGTCAGAAAGCTGGATCATCGATGGTTTTGGCCCTCTAGGCTCGTTCAACACACGTTTAGATGCAGCTGATACCTTGGTTTATATCGACCTTCCTTATTCAATTAGCTACTGGTTTGTAACCAAGCGAATGCTCAAAGGTCTATTCGTTAAACCTGAAGGCTGGCCTGATGGAAGTTCAGTTATAAAAGGCACGATACAAAGTTATAAGACACTAAAACTGTGTCCTAAATTTTGGAATGACGACTTTAAAGCGCAGTTAGAATTGCGCGCTAAAGAGAAAGAGGTTTACATCATCAAAAGCGTGACTGAATTGAATAACTTTGTTCATCAACACTCACTTAACAGTCGAGAGCTTACCTTTCTTTGAAACGCTTTAATTTGCTCATAACTTCATGAAAATATATAGATTTAACTCAACATGTGGCATATTTGCCATGTGTTGAATTTGTGCTTTGAATTAAGGCTATAGATATTATGTATGGAAGTGAGAAGACGAGAGCGTTCTGCTGTAACTGTAAGGAACTTACACTGCATAGGTACACGATGTTCAGTAGCCAAGTGCAAAAGGCACCACAAGCTGAAGATAAAGAACCGAGCTTACTCCAACGAATTTTATCGGAGTTTCTATCTTTTGGTGTTACAGGTTCGGGCGCGACAGGTGATTACAAATGTACCCAATGTGGAACATATCTGAATACACCAGACAACCTCGACTGAGTTTGTGAGTTTGGCTTAGGCAAATAAAAACGGGAAGACCTCAATGATCTTCCCGTTAGATATTACTTAACTCATCGTGCTATTGGCAGTTTGAGTGAGAAGTCTTATGCACAACACTTCTTGTATTTTTTACCGCTGCCGCAAGAACACGGATCGTTACGGTTAGGGGTCTTTTCAAACGTCATCGTTTTTGGCTTGTTCAGTAGAGTATCAAGCTCGATGGTGTTCTCTTCTTTGTCTGCGTCGACTGTAACAGTAACGAAGATAGAATTTTCAGCGGCTAGTGCTTCAACTTCTGCTTTGCGCGCTTCAGTTTGAACCATTACTGCGATTGGAGATTCTTCGGTACCCGCTTTTACATCGCGGTTTACGTTGTAGCCAGCAAGAACGTGGTTCTGTCTTGTTTCGATACGGCCTTTGAAAAATAGTTTCGACATTGGGTACTCATAAAAAATGTTGAATGGCGCTATTTTTAACGACGATAGCGCAATGGAGCGGGGATTATACGCATATATTGCAATTGATAAAGCAGTGATGTGAACAAAGGCTGTTTGGTTATTGTTTGCTAGTAACGGTTTGCTCTCTAGCATTGTTCGGATTGGACTAATTTTCAAATTCAAGACAATAAGATTTCCCTAAATAGGCTTATGAATGATAAATTCAAATTATTAATCGAAACAAAGAGATAGTGTATGAAGTTAGATGCCATCCTGTGGGATTACGATGGAACCTTAGTCAATTCCGTTCCAAAGAATATCGCAATCACAAAAGACATTATCTCTTTAGTCGCGCCACACTTGTCAGGCGACAACTTACCTAAATATTTGCTCAGCGAAGCGCTTTATCATGAAGCCAACCACGGGGCTAAAAACTGGCAAGCCTTATATATCGACTATTACGGCTTATCACACGATGAAATGTTGATCGCTGGTGGAATGTGGGCAGAGCATCAAGAGAAAAACCAAACAGCCGTCGCCTTGTTTGAAGGAATGGAAACCGTGGTTAATCAGTTTGCTCATCTTCCTCATGGGATCTGCTCTCAAAACTCTCAATTGAATATTCGTGGTGTGCTCGACAGTTATGGCATCGGCGATTTGTTTAAATCGGTAGTGGGTTATGACGATGTTTCGAACGGCAACCAAAAACCCCATCCATTTGGTGGTGTGAAATGTGTCGAGAACATATTTGGCGCCGATCCGACTAACGAGCTTTGTTTGATGTACATCGGTGACCATGAAGCGGACACACAGTTTGCTCGCAATATTGAAGCCGCGCTGGGTAAAAACGCAAAAGTGATTGCCGTTGCAGCAGGTTATAGCCGATCGAAACCTGAAAATTGGCAAACCAAGCCCGATTACATTGCTAACAGTGTCGATGATCTTTTAACGATCATTAGCAAGTACGCATAACGAAGCAGACATTTAAAAATCACCACACCTGAATGACTTTAAGGAAGAATAATGACACCAAAACAAGTGGTATTAGGTTTTTGGGATGCAATGCGCAGTAATGATTTTGCCAAGGCAAGCGAATGGCTAGCCGCAGATTTTGAAGGCTATTGGCCTCAGTCGTCTGAATTGACGGTAGGCCGCCACAACTTCACGGCAATCAACTCTGAATATCCAGCCAATGGTGTTTGGGAGTTCACGCTCAATTCGATTGTCTGTGAAGGTGATACGGTAGTAACGGACATTTCAGTTACTGACAGTGTGCTGAAAGACCGAGTGATCACCTTTCACACGGTGGTTGACGGTTTAATTCAAAAGCAAACTGAGTTTTGGCCAGACCCATTCGAAGCGCCGGCGTGGCGATCGCAGTGGGTTCAGATCGTATCGAACAATTAGTTTGTATCGATACGATCAGTTTGTCACGAACAACTAGGTCGTATCGAATAATCAGGTTGCACAGAATAAGTAAACATTAGGAGGTTTCATTGAGCAAGGTAGTGGTTGTAACCGGCGGAAGCCGAGGCATTGGCGCAGCGACGTCTAAATTGTTGGCCAGTCAAGGCTATGCTGTATGCGTTAACTTCATACACAATGAGTCGCGAGCTGAAGATCTAGTGAATGAGATTCGCGAACAAGGCGGAACCGCGATTAGTGTGCGTGCGGATGTGTCTGTTGAATCGGACGTGAAATCCTTATTCGAGATTGCTCGTAATAAGCTAGGTCCAGTGACTCACTTGGTTAATAATGCCGGGATCTTGTTTACCCAGTCACCATTGGTTGATATTGAATTGGATCGCTTTGAAAAGGTTATGAAATCCAACGTATCAAGCTGCTTTCTGTGCAGTAAAGCCTTTATCAAACAAGCCGATGGCGCGGGTTCGATTGTGAATGTATCGTCTGCCGCTTCTCGCACTGGCGCACCATTTGAGTATGTGGATTACGCAGCATCGAAAGGTGCGATGGATTCACTCACCAAAGGCTTATCGCTTGAATTAGCTTCACGCAATATCCGAGTGAATGGCGTAAGGCCAGGTTGTATTTATACTGAGATGCATGCAGACGGCGGAGAGCCAGAGCGCGTAGACAGACTAGCTTCGCAGTTACCATTACAACGAGGTGGAACACCAGAAGAAGTCGCTAACTCTATCGCATGGTTATTATCAGACGAAGCTTCGTATGTCACCGGCTCGTTTATTGATATTGCAGGCGGTCGATAGGGCGCGTTGCCCTTTACACTAAGATAAACAAGTTACAACAAGATAAACCAGTTAAAACCATAAACTCGCAACAAAAGTACCTAACTAAAAGAACGAAACTAAGAGTACAAACATGAAGAACTATTTTGAAAGTCCGTTTGTTGGAAAGCCACTCAAAGAGCAAGTGACCAACCCAAACATCATCGTGGGCGAGCACAGCTAT
Organism: Vibrio sp. 10N.222.55.B11; assembly: GCF_041473705.1. Lineage (NCBI taxonomy): Bacteria > Pseudomonadati > Pseudomonadota > Gammaproteobacteria > Vibrionales > Vibrionaceae > Vibrio > Vibrio sp. 10N.222.55.B11. Next base: position 40,103 of record NZ_JBFRST010000074.1, on the reverse strand, counting down.
TACTCGGGTTACTACCATAACCACAGCTTTGATGACTGTGCGCGTTACTTATTACCGGATAGAACCGACATCGATAAGCTGATCATTGGCAGCTATTGCTCGATTGGTTCTGGCGCCGTGTTTATGATGGCAGGCAACCAAGGCCACCAAAATCAGTGGGTGAGTACCTTCCCGTTCTTCTATCAAGACGATGAGAAGTTTGAAGGTGCGATAGACGGCTTTGAACGCTCGGGTGATACCGTGATTGGTAACGATGTGTGGATTGGCACAGAAGCCATGATCATGAGTGGTGTTAAGGTTGGTGACGGAGCCATCATCGCAAGTCGAGCGGTTGTGACTAAAGATGTCGCGCCATACTCGATTGTCGGTTCAAACCCAGCACGCCATATCCGTTATCGTTTCAATGAGACTGAAATCGCTCAGTTGCTAGAAATGAAATGGTGGGAATGGAGCGAAGAACAAATCAAAGGCGCAATGTCGCTAATGTGTTCTTCAGACATTGGTGGTTTGTACCATTATTGGAAAGGATTCTTGAAGCCTTAAATTGTCGTTCACAGATGAAATGTGAATGGTGAGAACGAGATTAAATTTAACAAATTACTCAATAATCTGATTATGGCAATGCGAATGTGATACGAGTAACTTATTGATTGTAAAGATATTGAATAGTATGGCATGTCGCATTAGCGTGGTGGATGAATTGGAAGGGTATTATGATTAGTTGCAACGATTACGATTATATTGAGATTGTGTGTATGCACCGATACCCAATCAAATTAACGCTGAAATCTGGCGAGCAGATTGAATGTGTCGGATTAGATACTCAACGCAATGATAGCCGTGAAGAGTGCATTAAGGTCAGTATTCAAGGTGTAGAACAACTTGTCGTACTCACAGACCTTTCCACACTAGAAGTTTGTGTCTACAACCCTCATTTTCAGCAGATTTCATTCAAAACGTCATAGGCTTTCAAATGAATAACACCATAGAACAATGCTATTGCACCGCATGCCGAGAAGATACACAGCACGTTGTGGTGTTGGTCAGAAAGACGAGTGCGTTTGCAGACAAACCTAACCAAAAGCGAAGTGAGTTTTGGGCAGGCATGATAAAAGGTTGGTTCCTTGGCCCATTTATCGCATCTATGGACGAATTTTCTCGTCATATAGTGTGTGAGAAGTGTGGTCACAAAGAGATTGAAGATTAGGTATCGATTCAATATGCTCAAACCATCGTTGGCTTAGGGATAAAACGAATGAAAGTAGAAACGATTGAAGCCGTAAAGGCGTATGGGTTTTCAGTAAGAACCACTAATCAGGATGAGGTTGACCCAACTAAAGCGAAGATAGGGCAATTGTGGCAGGGCTTTTTTGACCAAGCATTTCCGAAATTAACACCGGATTCAAAAGTGTATGGCGTTTACACGAACTACGAGTCTGACTTTACGGGCGAATTTGATGTTATCGCGTGTACTAATGCACTTACGGATCAGAATGTTGATACGCTTGTAGAAACCGAAATACAAGCAGGTAAATACTTAACGTTTTCTGCTGAAGGTGAATTACCACAAGCTGTGATCGACCTATGGGGTGAAGTGTGGGCGTATTTCAGCGCTGCTGACTGCCCACATGTGAGAACTTACACGACAGATTTTGAACTATACAAAGGTGAAACTGAAGTCGCGATTTCGATAGCGATTCAGTGATCAGGTTAAAATGAACAAAAGGCTTAGCTTAGACTGTGTTTGCCAGTTAAGAGACAGTAGTTACCGGTAAAGAGACAACGGAATCCCAGTTAAGCCTTTGAATATCTGTTCTTTACAAAGAAGATACAGTGTCACGTAACTACTTTAATACCTAGGAATTATCTATTCCAGAATTCCCCTAGATCACCCTAGATACCCTTAAGTCACCCAAAATTCTCTTAAGTTATCCAAAAAGACAATCTTGCTTGGTTTCATTCCACAAAGGGTATTGCTTCATGACTTGGGTGTAGAGCTTACTTTCAAGGTGCGCTCTTAACCAACGTCCTACGTTTTGATATTCCGATTTCACAAACCACTTCTTTTCGACTCGCACAAACTGACTGACGAAAGGCATCACCGCAAAATCGGCCAAGCTTGGGCTTTCTCCAAAAAAGTAGGGCTGATCGGTAAGTCGCACTTCTAACTGCTTAATGAAGGTTTCGCAGGCTTGTCGGCGTTGTTCAACATCGATGTTTCGGTAACGAACCGATGCACGATACCTTTCTAAGTGACCAATAAATTCTTCATCGTTGGTTTTAATGAGCTGCTGAACTTGTTCGCTAAGCGTTGGATTGCTTGAACGCAGAAGATCTTGAGGATCGTTTTGTTGAAGTGACCAGTTCATCACATCCAAGCTCTGTTCAATGACTTGTCCATTGGGTAACACCAATACAGGCACTGTTCCTTTTGGCGAACTGGCCAATAGTTCGCTAGGCTTGTCTTTGGTAACGATTTCTCGAAGTAACACTTTTTGCTGTGATAGTGCGATGCCCATTCGTCCGCGCATTGCATAAGGGCAACGGCGTAAAGAATAAAGGATAGGTAGATCGGATTCGTTCGGCATTATTGAGGTCATTTAGTTTGAAAAGTGTTGTACGGTGGTAAAGAGATCGTGATGTGGGTAGAATACGCGGCTTAAAAATTATAAGTAAGTGAGCGACTTCAAAAATGAGCAGAAAAATTGAGTTATTAGCCCCAGGTGGCGATGTAGAAGCGATAAAAGCCGCCATCGTAGCGGGTGCTAATGCAGTTTATTGTGGTTTAGACACATTCAACGCTCGTAACAGAGCCTCTAACCTGTCGTTAGACGAATTGAATGGTGTGATTCGCCTTGCTCATGAATACGGCTGTGAAGTGTTCCTGACTCTTAACGTTGTGCTACTGGAGCACGAGACTAAGAGCATCACCAAACTGCTGAACCAGCTTGTGAACACCAAAGTGGACGGCATCATTGTTCAAGACTTGGGTTTATTCAACCTGGTTAAGAAGCATTTCCCATCGTTAGACGTTCACGCGTCGACTCAGTTAACTACGCACAACGAAGGCCAGATTAAGTTCTTGTCTAAGATTGGCGCGACGCGCGTTAACTTGTCTCGTGAGTTGAACCTGCCTGAAATCAAGATGCTGACGGAAGTGGCACACGATCACGACGTATTAACCGAAGTGTTCGTACACGGCGCTCTGTGTATCGCATTCTCTGGTCAATGTTACTCAAGCTCAGTAAGTGTGGGTAACTCAGGTAACCGTGGTCGTTGTAGCCAAGCGTGTCGTGATGAGTACGAAATCACCAACGCGGGCAACAAGTTCCCACTTAACCTGAAAGATAACTCAGCTTACTACGACCTACCTGAATTGGTTGATGCGAAAGTCGACTCATTGAAAGTAGAAGGCCGTATTAAAGGCGCACACTACGTTTACACTGTGGTAGACACATGGCGTAAACAGATTGATAGCTTTGTAGAAAGTGGTTTGTTGATCGAAGACGATTCGAACCTACACAAAGTATTCAACCGTGATTTCACCAACTCTTTCCTAAAGGGCAACCTAACGAAAGACATGTTCATCGATAACCCGCGCGACAACAGCATGAACTACGCTGTTGAAAAAGCGACGGAGCAGAACAACGAAATCTCAGTTGTACAGATTCAAGAAGTGACCAACGAACTTCACCAAGCGAAAGACGTTCTTGGTAACGAAATGCGTGACAAGATCGAGTTCCTTGATATTCGCAAGACACCAGTAGCACTGTCGTTCAGCGCAAAAGTGGGTCAACCATTTACGGTGACTGTGAACACGCCAAAAGAGAACTTTACTCTTCAATCTAAATCGCTATTGAAAGCGGTTGAAGAGAAGGCGATTACTCAAGAGCTACTTGAGAAGCGCTTCAAAAACGTGAAGAGTGCAGTTCACACGCTAGAAAGCCACGACTTCAGTGAAGTGGATGCAGGCTTGTTGATTCCTCTAAAAGAAGTTTCAGACCTAAAAGACGAGATCGACTTCATTCTGAACGGCTCTGTGGAAGTGATTAAGCACGTTGAAGTGCCAGCACTGCCTCAGCACCCTAAAGTGAACGAGAAGCCGACTATGTCGATGCTTATCGCCGATGTAGAAGACTTACACCTGTGTGACGTGACTGACGCGGATGTTTACTTCAAACTTCCAGAAAGCTTCAAGAAGCGTTGTAACAAGTACATCGACATCTTGGCAGCAAACCCACGTTTGATTCCTTGGTTCCCAGCGGTATTGATCGGTAAAGATTACGACGAAGCGGTTCGTATTCTTGAAGAGATCAAGCCAGCTCGCATCGTAACCAACAACACGGGTATTGCTTACAAAGCTTACGAGATGGGTATTGAGTGGGTTGCAGGCCCGTTCATGAACACGACCAACTCTCACGCACTGGTTACTCTGAAAGAAGAGCTGAACTGTGCAGGCGCATTCATTTCGAACGAGATCAACAAAGGTCAGATTCGTCATATTCGTCGCCCAGAGAACTTCAAACTGTTCTACAGCATTTACCACCCAATCTTGATGATGACCAGCCGTCAGTGTTTCTTCCAAAGAACCGTGGGTTGTAACAAGCCAAGCATCGAAGCAGGTTGTATGTTGAAGTGTGAGAAAGCGACCACGATTACCAACGTGAAAGGCATCTCTTTTGCGGTTGATAAACAGAAGGGTGGCTACCCAAGCATTTACAACCACGAGCAGTTCTTGAACCACGACGCAGTAACTGACTTCTCTGGTCTGTTCGACGAGTTCTTCATTGACCTAACCAACATCGGTGCAGGTTCTAAAGAAGTGAAAGACAAAGTTGAGCTTATCAAGCATTTCGAAGCGCTACTGAACGGCGTTGAAGGTTCACAACAGAACCTAGAGCAGATGGTTGAAGTTCGAACTAATGCTCAGTACGTGCAAGGTCTATAGCGTACAAGTTTTATAGGGTTCAATGTCTATGGGCTGTAAGGCTTATAGCTTCTAACGCAAAGAGCGTTCAAGGTTTATAACGCTCAACCGCTTATAAGCACTCTGAACCAATAAACAAAAGGCCACTCAATCGAGTGGCCTTTTTAATGTCTGAAACTTTCTCAATCTTTCTCAACCAACGAATACGTTATTCTGTCACGGCTTCTTGTTTGAAGCATGGGCTTTTCAACGTGTTCATCTTTTCGATTTCATTGGTTAAGCGCAGCGAGAGCAGGGCTTTCTGGTTCGAAGCAAAATCAAACATCACGATAGTCGCAGTGCCAACGGTCGTCAGTTTCTGTTGAGCCTTACTGACAATCGCGTATTCCATGGTGAATCGGTCATCTTGAATATCGGTAACACGTGAGCCGACCATCAAGGTATCTGGATACGTGACTGGGCGGAAATACTTACAGTAAGTGTCACCAAGAACAGGACCAACTTTGGTAATCGCCATCTCTTCCATCAGCTCGACGTGCTTGAAAAAATCTAAGCGAGCGGTTTCGAAATAGCGAAAATATACAGCGTTGTTAACGTGATTGAGTGCGTCCATTTCTCCCCAAGCGACAGGGATTTCTGTTACTACTGGGTAGTCAGATAATAGTGCTTCCATGCGAACTCTCTTATTGTTATCTGTGTAATTAACGTTATTTACTTATCCTTCATCGGAATAAGTTGTTATTGGAATAAAAACCCTACCGCTAAATTAACAAAACTGCAACACGCGTGATTTAAGTTTTTGAAGCTTGAAACCACACAATGTCAGTGACTTAGTTGCACATCCACTCAATAGTTAGGCACTAAGGTGTTTGAATTGCAGCTCAACCAAGCGTTGGTACAATTCGCAGCTATTGATGAGAGACTGGTGGTCGCCGATGTCTACTAGTTGTCCTTTATCGAGCACCGCAATTTGGTCGGCGTGTTTAATTGTTGATAATCGATGGGCGATAATGATCGTCGTTCTGCCACGCATTAACTCTTCTAACGCTTGTTGTACGTGATGCTCACTTTCACTGTCTAGTGCGCTGGTTGCTTCATCCAACAATAGAATATTTGGATCTTTCAAGATGGCACGTGCGATAGCAATACGTTGTCTCTGCCCACCAGAAAGCCTTACACCACGTTCACCAAGAAAGCTGTTGTAGCCATCAGGTAGGTTTTGAATGAACTCGTGTGCGTGCGCTTTCTTCGCCGCTTCGATCACTTGCTCGTCTGTTGCCTGCGGGTTGCCATAGCGAATGTTATGGAACACATCGTTACTGAACAGAGCAGGTTGTTGCGGTACCAATGCCATCTGCTTTCTTAGCTCGTTAGGATCAAACTGATTCAGTTCAACACCGCCTAATGTGACCTTACCCACTTGTGGGTCGTAGAAACGTTGCAGCAGTTCGAACAGGGTAGTTTTACCTGCGCCAGACGGGCCAACCAGTGCCAACACTTTGCCTTCATGGGCAGTAAGCGTGAGGTTGCTTGTTGCGGGTTGGTCCGGTCTTGATGGATAACAGAAGGTCACATCATCAAATGCAACTTCTGGCGTTACGTTAGCAAGCGAAGTTGGATTCGCAACTGGCGCAACAATATGGCTTTCAACTTGTAGGATCTCGATTAATCGCTCGGTCGCACCTGCCGCGCGTTGCAGTTCACCCATCACTTCAGAAATCGTACCTAACGATGAAGCAACCATAATTGCGTAGAACACAAACGCCGCTAAGTCACCAGCCGACATAGTGCCGTTGATAACATCACTGCCGCCAACCCAAAGCATGCCTGCAATAGCACTAAATACAATCACGATAACGCCAGAAATAAGAATCGCGCGCTGTTTTACACGCTGGCGACCAATCTCATACGCCTTTTCCACTTCTACCGCGAATGATGCTTTCTCTTGCTCTTCTCGGCTGTAGCTTTGCACCGTTTTAATGTGCTCAATTGCCTCACCTGCGTAAGAACCCACATCAGACATGGAGTCTTGGCTTTGGCGAGATAGGGCTCTTACACGGCGCCCATAAACAAGGATCGGAATCAAGATAAATGGCACCGAGGCCAATACAATCAACGTCAGCTTAATATTGGTCGCAAACAGCATGATGATTGCACCAATACACATCAACGCGCTGCGCATCGCCATAGAGAACGATGAACCTATGATGCTTTGAAGCAGAGTAGTATCCGTGGTGATTCGCGACATGATGTCGCCACTGCCATTGGTTTCAAAGTAACTCGGGTGCAGCGTCACCACGTGATTGAAAACCGACAGGCGTATATCCGCACTTACTCGCTCACCAACAGAAGAGACCAAATAGAAGCGGAAGAAGGTGCCAATCGAGATCAGCACGACCACCACCATGATGAATTGAATCGCGCTGCCTAAGTCTGACAACGATTGTTGGCTGAAGCCTTGGTCGATAAGAAGACGAATACCGTGTCCGACTGAGAGGGTTAAGCTCGCCGTGAAGATCAACGCGATCAATGCGGCAATAACACGGCCTTTGTAAGGCTGAATGAATTTGCTCAGCTCAAACAAAATACTGAGGCTTTTTTTCTCAGGTTTGGGGTCTGGCACTTTTTGAGTAGAGCGCTGAGTCTGTCGCTGGTTTGAGTCGAGCGTAGAAGAGACATCGTTTTGCATATGACTGCCTTAATGTGTTGTCGCTTTAAAAATAGATGGCTTGTTGCTTATGGCTAATTGCTTATGGTTTATGACTTATTGCCTGTACTGCGCGTTGTTCGCTGGGCAGTCATTGTTGTTGAGAATCGAACCCATTAAAGCATTTATTGCGCTGTGACGCTCCCTAGGAAACTCAATTTCCAATATTTCCTCATCATTAAGTGAATAATTCGAAACAACCTTAAAGGAAAACTAAGCATTCTGATCCAGTCAGTTGGATAGGAAACCAAGCTATTTAACCCTAATTTTTATGCAAGTAAATTAGCGTTGATAGGAGAGTGCACACATAAACAAGCAACCGTGCGATGATTTATAAATTGATAGCAAAACGTTTGCTATTTATCTCGATATTAGCTTTATCAATGACTTGTGAGTTTTGGTTGTAAGACCAGTTATAGCGACTGTTTTTTGTGGAATGTTTGTTACAAAAATTCAACAAAGTAGTTTTTTATACATTTTTCTTGCATAAAACCTCGGATTGAATAGAATAACCAACAAATGACAATTAATGCAGTATTGTGGCATGAGTATTCAAGTAAAGAGCATCAACAAATCATACGGTGATACCCAAGTTCTTCACGACATCAGTTTCGACTGTGAGAGCGGCGAAACCTTGGTATTGCTTGGCCCAAGCGGCGCGGGCAAGAGTTCATTACTGCGTGTATTGAACCTGCTTGAAATCGCGGACAACGGCGAATTAGACATTGCGAATGAGCAATTCGATTTTTCAAGCCAAATCCAAGAGAAGCAGGGGCTTAAACTTCGTCGTAAAGTCGGCATGGTGTTCCAGCAATACAACTTATGGCCACACATGACGGTGATGGAAAACTTGATTGAAGCACCAACCAAAGTGGCGGGTTTGGATAAGCAAGAAGCGATTAAGCAAGCGCAAGAAGTCCTAAAGACACTTCAACTTGCCGACAAAGCAGACGCTTGGCCACTTCAACTGTCTGGCGGTCAACAACAGCGTGTTGCGATTGCACGTGCGCTGATGATGAAACCGGATGTGTTGTTGTTTGATGAACCAACAGCGGCGCTTGATCCTGAGATCACCAACCAAGTCGTGAGCATTATTAAAGAATTGAGCGGAACGGGCATTACCCAAGTGGTCGTGACGCACGAAGTCGACTTCGCGAAGAAGATTGCTAGCCACGTTCTGTACCTAGAGAAAGGGTACATCGTTGAACACGGCACCAGCGATTCATTCGTTAATCCGCAGACACCTGAGTTTGCTGAATATTTGACTCATTAAGTAAGTCACGTATTAAAAGAAAGTTGACTCACTAGATTTAGCTAAACACAACATCAATTAAAACAATCAAATTATAAGAATGGCCACAGGCCGCTATCAAACAGTATTCGGAGTAACAAAATGAAAAAGATTCTACTAGCTTCACTTATCGGCCTTGCTTCTTTCAACGCAGCGGCGCAAGAAGAAATCAAATTCGCAATGGAAGCAACATACGCACCATTCGAATACATGGATGAGAACAACCAAATTCAAGGTTTTGACGTAGACTTAGCAAACGCACTTTGTGAAGAGTTGAAAGCAACGTGTACTTTCCACAACCAAGCATTCGATAGCTTGATCCCTGCACTTAAATTCAAACGTTACGATGCAGCTATCTCGGCAATGGACATCACAGAAGCGCGTCTTAAACAAGTGAACTTCTCTAACGCATACTACGATAACTCTGCAGCATTCATTTCTTTCGAAGGCAAAGTAGCAGACCAAGCAGCACTAGAAGGTAAGCGTGTTGGCGTTCAAAACGGTTCTACTCACCAGAGCTTCCTACTTGAGCAAATGACTGGCGTAACAGCGGTACCTTACTCAAGCTACCAAGATGCATTCATCGACATGAAGAACGGTCGTATCGATTCTGTATTCGGTGACACAGCCGTTGTAGCAGAATGGTTCAAGAAAGAAGACAACCTAACGTACGTAGGCGACCAAGTAACAAACCAAGAGTACTTCGGTAACGGCTTTGGTATCGCAGTAAACAAGAGCAACCAAGAACTTGTAGACCAGCTTAACGTTGCACTTGCAGCAGTGAAAGCGAACGGCGAATACGACAAGATCTTCAACAAGTACTTCGGTAAGTAATTTATGGAATTAACGGGTTACTCTTTAGGGCTCGTCGAAGCAAGCTGGATGACTGTTCAGCTTGCGTTCGTAAGCCTATTGGTTGGATTGGTTCTAGCAGTTTTGTTTGCAAGTGGTGAGATGTCTCGTCGTATTGCAATCAAATGGCCAACGACTGCATTTGTGACGATTGTTCGTGGTTTACCAGAAATTCTGGTCGTACTGTTTATCTACTTTGGTTCGACACAAGTTCTGTTCATGATCACTGGCGACTTCATAGAAGTGAGCCCGTTCTTATCTGGTGTTGTTGCACTGTCACTTATCTTTGCTTCTTACGCTTCGCAAACCTTGCGTGGTGCATTAAAAGCAGTAAGCAAAGGGCAGAGAGAAGCAGCAAGCGCGCTTGGTATCTCTCAATCACGTTCATTCTTTCGTATCGTGTTACCTCAAGCGGTAAGACACGCACTACCAGGGTTAACCAACCAATGGTTAGTGTTACTGAAAGACACTGCATTAGTTTCGCTAATTGGCGTAACAGATTTGTTGAAACAAGCACAACTAACATCCGCTGCAACGCACGAAGCATTTACTTGGTACGCGACAGCAGCAGCAATCTACTTGGTCATCACTTTAATCACACAAAGATTGGTAAAAGTGATTGATGGTAAGTTCTCTATTCAAGGTTTGGGTAACAAAGGGGCAATGGCATGAATCAACAATACCTCTCTCAAATGCTTGAAGGCTTAGTGACCAGTCTTCAACTCACAGGTGCTTCATTGCTGGTTGGTTGTATCTTGTCACTGCTGATGACGGTAACGCTAATCCTAAGAATACCTGCGTTTCACTGGTTCACTCGTGGCATCATCACGCTGTTCACTGGCACACCATTATTGGTGCAGATCTTCTTGGTGTATTACGGCCCGGGTCAGTTCGATTGGATTCGTGAAAGCTTCATGTGGACTTGGTTAAGCCAACCTTGGTTCTGTGCAATGTTAGCATTAGCTTTGAACACTGCCGCATACAGCACGCTACTGTTCAGAGGCGCATTCAACGCCATTCCAGCAGGGCAGTGGGAAGCATGTCGTGCACTAGGCATGGACAAAGTAGCAACGCTTAAAGTGTTACTGCCATACGCTTTACGCCGCGCCGTTCCAGCTTACTCGAACGAAGTGATTCTAGTCTTCAAAGGTACGTCACTGGCAAGCACCATCACCATCATGGACTTGATGGGCTACGCTCAGCGTATCAACGGCCAAACCTACGACACACTAACGGTGTTCGGTATTGCTGGCGCATTCTACTTAGCAGTAAACGGCATATTAACGCTGATCTTCCGTCAGGTAGAGAAGAAAGCCCTCGCATTCGAAGCCGCGTAAGCTAGCCACACACAAGCTTAACTAACGTATAAAGCCTGCCATTTATGTTCGCATAGATGGCAGGCTTTTTTGTGTTTTGGGGCATGTGTAAGGGGACTGTGTTTATATCCAGTTGGTCGGGGTTTTTACGAAATTCATACTATATAGAAATATTCTATATTTTGTTATTCGATGTGCCTATCTATGCTTTAAGTCACTGAAATAACGAAATTAATTGTGCTAGAGTGCTATGCATATGAAACTAGATTGAATAATTCTATATTTAAATGCGGGGTTTTTCGGTCTAGTCGCTGTTAAGGCTCTAAGTTCAATTCGGCGTATAGAAATATAAAGGATACAAATGGGCGAAATTACTATAAATCAGCATTATGTACCTCGTTTTTTGCTTGATGGGTTTCGAGTTAATTCGGTAGCTGAAGATCTAGCAAAAGTTAATGTTCTTCGAATCAGAAATAACAAGCTATTGTTTAACCAGTCAGTGAAAGAGGTATTCTCACAGAACTATTTCTATGATAAGGATAATTTCATTGAAAACTTTATTGAATCGCATATTGAAACGCCTTCATCTAAACTAATTAATCAATTTCGCAGTGGTGCTTTTCATAGTTTAAATGTTGATTGTCAATGTTTGACGAAATTTTTATGTTGTCAGCTAATGAGAACTCAAGAAGCCTTGAACGAAAGCTTGAGGTATAGTGAAGAACATACTTATCATATTGCTGAAGAGTTGCTTGAACAAAATGAAATTGCATATGAAGATGATGTGCGAGACCTATTTTCTATAGAGTTCCAAGATCGTGATGCTAAGCGAAGTGTTATAGCCCAATTAGTTCTTGATAGTGTATTGATTTCGAAGGGTATGGAAGATTTGAGATTCCATATTTTAGTTAATGAAACTAGTGAAGATTTTATTATTTCAGATCACCCAGTTATTAAGTATAACTGGTTCTATAAAGATTTGAGTGCTCTTGGTGTTGCTGGTTTGATGAATAAAGGAGTTCAATTATTCCTTCCACTATCTCATAGGCTATACCTGTGTGCCTATGACTCGACTGTTTATAAATATGGGGCTAAAAATAGTGACGTCTCCGAAGTTTTAAGCCTTGAAGACGTGCGGTTTTTAAATACTATTCAAGTTAGAAATGCCAACGATCTAATTGCGTTAGGTGGTACTTTTGATGAAAGAGAGATCCGTAATCTGGTAACTAAGTATTATGGTCAAAAACTTAATGTAGTTGATAGTTTGGGGTTAGGTATGACCGATGCAAGTTCGCAAGTTGAACGGACTGTGTTGGGAGCGGTGTATTACACTCAGCGTAATCTATTGGATAAGCCTAGTTTCTTTAAAGTGTTAAAAAAATCTAAGATCTACCAAGATGAACTGACTGTAAGAGATCCTTACTTGGTCGATGGAGTCAATATGTTGTTTCAGTATAGCGCTCAACAAAGGCATCAAAGATTCGAGCCTTAACAAACGACTATGGCGTCAATGATTAATTTTTGGCAGTGTTTTCATCCCACATGGCGCCATCTCTCAGCATAGAGTTAAGAGTCACAACCATCTTTCGAACACATTCGAGTGCGATTGGGGCGACACCAATGACTGTATATTTGCTATTGAAGTCTGTAGTTTAGAGCGGGTTGCTGACTTATGAAGTATTACCTTACCATTTTGGTCTTCGGCATGAAGACTGAAGTGGTTTTTAGCTAGGTCGATACCGCAGAAATAAGAATAATCAGACATGGTGCCTCCGATGCATTTAAGTACCACATAAGTGTGGCAGATCCTCGGTAGGGGGAATCCATGTCATTCGTTAGGCTTCAAGGAGGAAGCAACAAAATGAAACGACAGATTGCTTGGGCACTTCTTCGCCTTGGGTTCGTTGCGATTCTCTATCTGCCCATAGCGTATACGTTCCTAATACTTATCGAAACTTCGCGCCCTCGATTCCTAGAAATGAACTGGGATGCTTATATTTGGCTTACCGTGTTTCTATTGGTCATAGGTTACTGCTTTCTTCGCTTGTCGCTTACAAAAGAGTTCGGGAAACTGTTTTTAGTTAGTGTCCTTGGGGTTTCAGTACTAATGATGTATGAAGGTCAATCTTATGCTTTTGATTCTCGTAATATATCGGCAAACACTTTGTATGTGGCGTTCCTATTTTTGATTTCCGGAATCCATTTTGTAGTGCCTACAAAATGGACGAAGCCATTGTTGTTTTTGCTACCTGTTAGTGCGTTGGGTTGGTTCCTAAGAATGTCTGTATATCAACCAATTTGCTTTTCTTATGAGGTATATTTAAGCAAATCAACAATGAGTTCGGAACAGTACGATAAGGTTGTGGATCTGGTTTTACAAAGCGTTCCAACGACGTTTGTAGGTGGCTCAATGGCATTTGGGTTGCTACTTCCATATTGGTTTGCTTTGTATGGTTCTAATCCAACTTCAACATATAAAAGCCTAACAAAACGCTAAACCAGACACTTCACGCTTGGCAATTTTGCTTCGCAAAAGTATACGCCAAGGTGCTGTGCAGGTTAGCTAGACGTTTAGCGTCATGCGCTACTCCAACTTGAGAAGGTAGTACAAGTGGAAACTAGAGTTAAAAAGTCGGTTCGGTATCTTACCTTGGGTATTCTTATCTACCCGTTTCTTTACATGATACTCAATTTTATTATCCCGATTCTAATGGCGATTTTGGGCGAAGTTGGTCGCTCGTTAGTTGAAATTCTTGAATATTTCACTTGGTTTATAATGCCTTTTTTTTCGGTGCTCTATTTGTTAGCTTTCTATCATTTTTCACCCATGTTAGGTAAGTGGCATCAATGGGTTGGGTATGCTTTGGTTTTTGCCGCTGTGCTAATGGAAATAGCGATGCCCTGGATGGAATCTGGTCTGGTGTTTAAGACAGCATCTTTTCTATGTCAGCTTTTCGAGATAGGCATTTTGGTTAGTTGCCTGTTCGTTTTTAGCAATAAGTTGAGGCCAAATTCTGAGCTTGGAAGTAACGTATAGCAAGTCTGAGCCTCATCTTACTAGATTGGAGTGCTTATTATCCATCCGAGCTGTTCAAGAGTGATTCACAACACACGGCATTTTAACTATGCCTTTGTATTAGCCATTTAAGAAGTATAAGGCTGCTTCGGCATTGCGTTACTCCGCCTTGAACAGGGCGCACCACTCATCGTGTTGAAATTCATATTGCATCCCCGTTTCAGGGTAAATCGAGACCTATTTCCTTGCCTGAGAAATGAGCAAAAGTAGTATGTGCTTTAGAACTCTACTTCTTTAGTCAATTTTTCAGGTAATACGTGAAATACTTCTGATCATACCTACAGTTTTTTTAACTAAATTTATTGGTTTGCAAATGGGATTCACCTATAACCTGTTTTCAGACCCGTTCAGTCTTAAAGTTGCTCTGATTGACCTTGGTTTATTTGTCTTTGTCGGTGCACTTCTTAGTTTTATTTACGACAAGGTCAAACATGCACTCAAGAACGTCAGGAAAAATTAGCCTGACATAGCACTGAAAACGGATGCTCAACGGCGTTATTTTCGGCTTACTTCAATTTCAGTGTTTATGTAACAATGGTTTAAGGTCTGGTCATAACGTCACTCACACCTATACATAGTGTTGCTTTCTACGAGGGGATGAACATGAAACAAGGAATTTTAAAGAATCTGAAGCTGGCATTAGGTGTTGGTTTTGGTGTTGCCATCCATCAGTACTTTTTTATGACGGATGGTGCGTTTGATTTCTATCGACCACTTGTGGCTTTTGCTTTTACGTTTGTAGTTAGCAGTATTGGTACACTTCTAAAAGAAAGAATCATGCGTAAGAAGGAGATTACATGAGAATATCGGAAGCCGTTCTGTCGGATTTAGAATCCTTTTTCGAATACATAGGAGCACAGCTTCTTGAGAATGCGGATGATAACTCTCCACTTTTCCAACCGATCTCTAAAGAGAATTGTGTAGTTTCAGAACGATTTAAAGACAAGTTTCGAAATGGTTTTGAGGCAAGCCTTGGTGAACATGGCTGGAGAAAGCTCTGGGTAATCAAAGACTCTAAGGAACGAGTGTTTGGTCATATAGACCTACGTCATTACGGTGAAGAGTATAAGTTTCATCGTGTGCTTCTCGGCATGGGTGTTGATTCAAGTCTAAGAAAGCAAGGGTTGGGTGTAGAACTGATTAAGCGCGTGACTGAGTTTTGTAACGAAAGCCCAAGTATCGATTGGTTAGATCTAAATGTTCTCTCGAATAATCTTCCTGCAAAAAATTTGTATTTGAAATGTGGTTTCGAAGTGATTGGAGAAGTCCCAGATTGTTACCTTATAGAAGGGCAGACTGTGTCAGAAACAATGATGACACTATGCACAAGAAGTTCCGGGTAAGAACGCTTTTAAGAATAAATTATGACACTTGGCATCCTAAGCTTATGTTAGTGCTTAAGCTTGGTGTCAGTGCTTTTACACGGCAACTCTACCTAGAAGCAAAAGAGGAATCATGACAAAAATCTACTTCGTATGTGGCTTTATCGGTTCGGGTAAAACGACTTACTCTAAAGCGCTTGCAGAAAAGCATGGTGCCTTTCGTTTCTCGATTGATGAGTGGATGATTCCTTTGTATGGAGAGCATATGGAGCGCATATGGAGCGTGAAGATTTTGACCGCCGGCTGGCTGCGCTACAAGGGTTATTCAAGGAGTCTGCAATGCAGCTGTTTTCCTTGGGTGTTCCGGTGATTTTTGACTTTGGTTTTTGGCGTAAATCTGATCGGGATTCTTTTACAAGCTGGGCATCAAACCTAGGCGTGGGCAGCGAAGTTCACTACCTTGATGTCCCGTTTGAGACTTGTAAGGAGAGGGCATTCAGCCGCAACTCGGAACTTAATGGTAAGTCTTATGAGATGACACCTGAAATGTTAGATCTGTTTTGCTCTTGGTTTGAGGTTTCCACTTCAAATGAAAATGTTATTTGGGTTCAACAGCAAGCTCAATAAGGTATGTAGTTAGGCGCGAAGGTGAGTGGCGTTTTTGTTATCTAGCTTGTGTTCTAAGTCTCACATTACATTGGGTTTGTGAAAGTCTGAGTCGTCCATCGAATAGTCGTGTAACAAGGGCATTTCTCATGCCGTATTTTTGGTAATTAGTTCTTCCTGTCGATTATCGAATTTGTCCTAAACCCACTATTAAGGCAGGGAACCCCAATGAATAGAACGCTATGGTTCGCACTCATTTCGCTTTTGTTTTCAATGACAATGGTATTTTGTACATACAGTTATGGAACAGAGAGCCACGTTGAAGTAATCACACTCACTTTAGTACTGTCGGGCCCTCTGATTTTGACCTTTGCGCTCGTTGTCATTTTTTGTGGCGCACCAGTCATTAGCAAGTACAAGTTACTTGGAACTGTCGCAATTTGTGTGCATGGATTTACAGCATCACTGCATGTGCTGTGGAACGGATTTATGTTTGTCGATGTGATAAATAAACAAGGCTTAGGCCCGGGACAAGGTTATTCTGGTTTGATACTTTGGGTTGGTAGTCTCAAGGCGATGCTACTTGGTTTGGTTGTGGGAGTATGCCTGCATTACTCACTACGATTATTTAGAAAGGCCGCAGTAAGATAGCTGTTGGCTAGTTAATGGGGTGTTCGTTGTCTATAGGAGTTGTCGCTGTGTTTTATAGTAAGGAATTCAACAAGGGATTGCTGCTCATCCTTGTTGCGATAAGTGCTTTCATTGTCGTTACCTCGGATAATAACCCTGGGACATTAATCGCTCACGCCATCAATGGTTTAATTGCTTTGCTCTTTTTCTCCATGACCATTGAGGTCAAAGACAATGTACTAAGCTGGTATTTCGGTTTTGGGTTTTGGCGTAAGAATGTAGAAGTGTCAGACATTACCGAGACAGCGTTCTATCAAAGCAAGTGGTATCAAGGTATTGGCATCCGAATGCTGAGCGATGGCTGGTTGTATAATGCATCGATAGGTTCAGCGCTGAAGTTAAGCCTAAACAATGGAAAGCATGTTTACATTGGTTGTAAGGATACGGACGGTTTAAAGCTGGCCTTGAAACCGCTAACGAACAGATAAACGAAAAATGATTTATTAGGCTTGGCACTTTTCGTTTAAAGTTGGGCTAATGTTTAAGGTTCTATGCTTTAAGTGAGCTGGACTTTAATATCACAACAAATGAATCGGAGGTTGAATGGACAGAGCAATCAAAACACATTTCGACGAGTATCCCGATGATGTTCGAGCTCGGCTTGAAGAGTTGCGTTCATTAATCTTTGAGCTTTGCTCTGATTTGGAACTAGGTGAAGTCGAAGAGTCTCTGAAATGGGGCGAGCCGAGTTACAGCGTTAAGACGGGCAGTCCAATTCGAATCGATTGGAAATTAAAATCGCCAAACAACTATTACTTGTTCTTTAACTGCCAAACTAAGCTAATCGACACATTCAGAGAATTGCACGATGGCACATTGGTATTTCAAGGTAATCGTGCAATCGTCTTGAAACTGACTGAACCACTTCCCGAGGCACCAATCAAGCAGTGCTTGGAGTTAGCCTTAACTTATCAGAAACGAAAACATCTCCCACTTCTTGGCGCGTAGTTCTTATATGTTGTCATTATATTTCTTAAACAGGTTTTCTGTGTTCTAGCTATCACTCTTTAAAGTGCTAAGACTGTACCATCTTGATTAGTATCAAGAGGCTAGGGAATCTCTATAACCAACGCTGATTGTATTGCTTACCGTTTAAAAAGGTGTTCTAGTCACCTTGTATTTCAAACTTAAAAGGAAGTTGTATGAATTTAGATAAAGCCAAAAAACGTATCGCAAAGCAGGTTAAAAAAGGCGACCACGGATACCCAAAAATCACGTTAGCGTATTACGGGACGACCAAAGATCTCGCAACGGAAGTCGCGGTTCAATTTATGCTGGGTGAGGGCGATGGTGTTCAAGAAGAGCGTTTTTCTTGTGAAACCGAAATCCGAGATAATGAATTAGTTCAAACGACGTTACTCAAGATAATCGAGCGAGCAAATGTTAACTCAGTGATTGAAGTTGAAGGCGTGGCTGTTCTTTAGTTTGCTTTAGCCTGGAAACGAAGCCAACACGAGAACTCAGGTGTATAATCCACATTTTTATCGAATTAGGCAGGACACATGGCGATCTCGTTTGAAACTCAAAGACTAAAAGTAGAAGAAGTTGCAGGTGAACTTATTGTTCCTGAACGTTCGGTTCTGCTAGAGAGAGTGCCTGACATTCTAACCTCGTCAGTAGTTGAAAACCTTCCTCCATACTTTCACGGTATTGTGTCACGTGAACTGGCTGAAATCTGGCTCGATCGAATGTTGTCGGAGAGCCGCTTACTTCAAGTGAAATCCAATGATAATCAATTGATTGGTTTTCTGTTCGCTTATGTAGAAGACGAAAGTGATGCTCATATTGGCTACTTGCTTGCAGAAGAGTTCTGGGGCAAGGGTTTCGCGAGTGAGTTACTGAAGGGTTTCATCACAGAAGTCGCAAAAACCGAGTTATGGTCCACACTGATTGGCGGTGTCGACCGTTCAAACATAGCCTCTACACACTTACTTAATAAGCTAGGTTTTGTTGAGCAAGCCTCTGACGAAAGTGCCGTGGTTTTCTATGAATATAAGCTTTCTCGCCTTAACTCTTAATTCTTAACTCTGAGCTCTCAGCTCTTAATTTCTAATCCCTAACTCAAGCCACATCTGCGTTATACATTCATTGCCAATGTTTACGTCAATTGATAGGGAAGAAACCTTATTACACCATTCAACTGAGAACCGAGAGCAGCGAGTCTAGTTAACGTGGGCTAATTCGGCACTCTGTGTTTCATTAGCGACTCTCCAATCGCCCCCTAAGGCTTTATAGAAAACAGGCTTTGTATCCACATTAGACCATACTGGTTTAGCGACCTCGACCATCTACCATTACGATGATTGTTTTAGAGATGATGCTGAGATCAGCGGCAATCCAAGACTTAACCGAACATAGGCTTAGTGCATAACTGTGGTCAAAACCTACTTTACGACGTACATCATCAATACAGGTGTCGTAACCTTGATTTACTTGTGCAAGCCCTGTAATACCAGGCATTACGCCGTATGTACGGTCAGCAAAGTAAGGGATTTCGTTCTCTAGTTTGGTGTAAAAAGTAGGGCGTTCAGGGCGTGGACCAATTAGAGACATTTCACCTTTCAATACATTGATCAGTTGTGGCAGTTCATCAAGACGTGTCTTTCTCAAAAAGCGGCCAACAGGCGTGATTCGCGGGTCATTCGCGGTAGCCCAAACTGCACCAGAGCGAGTTTCTGCATCCTCGTACATGCTACGGAATTTCATGATCTCAAAGATTTCCATTTTCTCCGGTGTCGATTTACCAACGCGCAATTGACGGTAGAAAATAGGGCCACGAGAAGTGAGTGCAATCGCCATCGCAATCAACGAAAATACGGGCGCTAGCAAAATCAAAGCAATCAGTGAGCTTACAAAATCGAAAGTACGTTTAGCACGTGAGATTTTGTATTGGTATAGGTTTTGGGTAGATAGCTGTTCGATGTTCATCATAATAAGTCCTTAATGATTTGCTCGTGTCCAAGGTGAGTTTTCTAGTCCGATTAGGTAACGAATGCCACCAATGAAGTTGGCGTAGTGTCCAACTATCAAATAAGAGATTAATGAAATAGGTTTGTTTACTAGACGCTTTGGCAAGATGCAGCCAAGGACGCCAATGGTATAAACGGTAACTTGAGCCCATAACAGCGCTTCAAATACCAAGTAGTTGCTAAGTAAGATTGAGCACACTAAGCACACAATCATTAAATAGGGAGTGAGTAGGCGAAGTCCTTTTCCTGAAAAGAACGCAAACGCGATGCCTTTAAACTTCGGGCTGAACAAGGCAAATAATCGAATCGCTTGTTGCATGTTGCCCGCTGAAATACGAAGTCTTCTTTTGAAGTCTGTTTCTAGGTTCGATTCTTCTAGCTCTAATGCCACCATTTGGGTTTCGTATTCGGCGATGTAACCTTGTTTAACGATTTGCATCGGTAAGATGAAATCATCATTAATAGTGTTGAGTGGAAGCAGTTCAAACAGGTGTGTTCTAAACAAGTAGAAAGCGCCATGAGAACCCAAGCTAGAACCTAATGAAGCCTCAGACTCTTTAACCGTGGTTTGGTACTGCCAATACGTGTTTTCGCCTTCATTGCCTGTTGGACAAAGTTGATACGTTGCGTTTACCACTCCAACCTTGTCACTTTCAAAATGAGCGGCAGCTATAAGCAAAGCATCCAATGAAATAAGGGCAGAAACATCACTCATCGCCGTGATATCACTGGTTATACGTGTCACTTCTTCATTAACAACCGCGACTTTACCTCGGTTTACTTGATGGTCATGTATCTCAAAATAGACATCACTGCACATCGCTTCTTGTATGGTCATTTGTGCAATGGCGACTGTGTTATCAGTGCAACCATCGCAAGCGATAATGACTTCCAACTTCTTTTTTGGGTAATCGAGTGAAGCAAGGTTACGAATCTTGTCTGCGATCCACTGTTCTTCGTTAAATGCAGGAACAAGAACGGTGATGGTCGGCAACGTGCAATCTTGCTGTTCCTCTTTGTAGCAACGATGACTCTCTTCAACTTTGCGTGCGGGGTGGCTTTTCGCATACCAACGCAGTAACAAAGGGTAGGCTGCGTGATGATAGACAATCAACGCACCTGAAAACAAACAAAGTCCCGCAAGCAACCAATCAATCATGCGTAAGCTCCTTCTGAGATGTCGTTGTAAGACGAAACCATTTTGATGATGTCGAAGTTCTTAAGAACATAGTGTCGAGGTGATAAAAAGCGTTCATTTTGATTCTCTAACAAGGCATTGGCTAATCCCGTGATACTGCCTTTTTTAACGAGGGCGCCGCTGACTGGACATAAGGTTTCATCGACAGCTCCTACATTCATTGCGACGGTTGGAATATTGCATGCTTGAGCTTCAAGTGTAGAAAGCGGCAGCCCTTCGTGGCGTGAAGGTAGGCAGAACGTATCCAACGCTCCGTAAAACGTGGTCATGTCTTCAACTAAGCCAAGAAAGATGACTCGGTCACTCAGATTCAAGCGGCTAGTCAGTTGCTCTAGTTGATTGCGTTTAGTACCGCCGCCAGCCAATGCGACAACCATGTTTGCAGGTAAAAGAGTCAGTGCTTTAATAAGTTGGTCTTGGCCTTTGACATGTTCTAGTCGACCTGCACAACCGATGATGTGTTTGTCTGTCGGCAGGTTTAGTTTTGCTCTCGCGTGTTCTTTCGACATTGGCTTAAACTTCTCACAATCAACGCCATTTTTGATGGTAATGATGTTCTCATAAGAAAAAGCAGTGCGTAGTTGGTTATAAACACGTGTCGCGTCGGCAACTAACGTTGGTTGAGCAGCTTTTAAAGCAAGCGCTTGTAATCGACGACGTTTGTTGTTGTTCAGATGCCAAGCGTCATGTTCGGTATGGATTCGAGTTGGAACCCCGGTTACGCGAGCGGCATAACCAGCGTATAACAGTGGGCCAATATGATGGGTATGAACCACATCAGGGCGAATCGCGTTGAAGGCTTTAATTAGCTTAATAATGATATTGAATTGTACGCCTGGTGCTTTATCCAAAAAGACGATTTGCTTTTTGTATGGCTCTAGCTTCGGCCAGTTGTTTATAGACTCTTGTTTAGTACCCTCTAAACTGACAATCAACACTTGGTCTGTTGGTTTAGCAAGGCGGAGCAAATCCAGAGTTAGGGTTTCTAATCCACCCGGTGCAAGGTGCTGAACAACGTGTATGATCTTTTTGCCATGCTTCGTTAAATGCGTATTCATAGTTTGGACCCTGCCTTTATAATTGTTGTTTCGCCTTTCTGACGTTTCTCTTGAAGTAACTTCTTTAAAACGTTTAACTACACAAGGAGATTGCAGGAGTTGTGCCAATTAAATAACCGTTATTTTTCAGTTGTTTAGATTATTTAATTCTAGGGCAGTTTTCATTTCTCAAAATGGGAATCAAAACAAAATACAATTGAATGGCAGTTTGAATCATAGGGCTTGGGTAAATCGAAAGTAGCATTAGAACTTGGGGCTCTAAATAAACAAAACGCCAACCGAGTGTTGGCGTTTTGCTCTAGGATGCACGAAGCTTGGAAATTAGAAAGCTGTGAATCTAGCAAGTCAAAAATGGCTTTGAGGCTGACTAGCTCATTTTAGGGATCACCGTTATCACAGGGACACCCAAGATATCTTCGATTTCGTCTTTGCGTTTGATTGAAGAATCAAACAGTTCAAACAATACCGCTAAACCAATACCCAAACCGATACCTGCAACGAATCCAGCCAGAATAAAAACAAAAGTCGGCATGTTAGATTTGACACTCGGTGTGAAAGGCAAATCGATAATCTTCACACGTTTGTTTTGCTCGAATACACCAAGCGAACCCGTTAGTTGAGCCATTTCATAACGCTCTGTCAGTTCATCATATAGTTGACGTTTGATTTCAACTTGACGTTTAAGGCGGTACATCTCTTTTGCATTTTCGCCGAAGTTATTGGCCTTGTGTTCTAATTCGAAAATCATAGTTCGAAGGCTTTTGGTCTCTTCAGTTAAAGACTCAAAGCGAGCACGAACCAGCTGTAGACTGTGTAATTGAGTGACCAGAAGAGGTTGGGTCTCAGAAAGTTTGTTCAGTGTCGTACTACTTGCGATGTCCCAAAGCTGGTCGCTGTTCATCGTTGGCTGGGTTACCTCGAGCAAACTCTTACGTTCATTCTCTAGTCTGTCTAGCTCACGCACTTTAGCTTGCACAGCACTGTGCTTGTCCGTGTATTTAGCTTGTAACAAGGTAAGGTCGCTACGAATGTCGATGATCTGGTCTTCTAATTTACCGATCACAGGGTTGGTTCTTGAAAGTTGTTGGTCGATTGACCCTAAACTTTTTTCGACACCCGATAACTCGGCCTCTTTTTCTGCCAGTGTTTGTTTGAGTGAAGCTAAGCGATTCAAACTTTGGCTCTGTACCTCAGGCGTCGAATGAACATTCTCATTCATGTATGCAGCTAGCGCTTCTTCTGCTTCTGCAAGCTCTGCGCTACGTTTGTCTATATGGATTTTCAAGAAGTTACTTGAATCTTCAATCGATGAACGTTCCGGTGCGAGTAACTGTTCAATGAAATGTTCACTTACCGAGCGCAGCGTCGCTTCCATTCCATTTGGTGTGTTCGACGTTAGACTTATCTTTAGAAAATCTTTTCCAAGCTGAGTCACCGTTAGACGTTGAGACAGGTCAGTAATGATCTCTTGTTTCTCAATTTCAGGCATATCTGGCGTGGTTAATTGCAGTTCATCAGCGACCGAGTAAAGCACATGTCGACTGTGAAGCAGTGTTCTCAATGCGTTAAGTCGATCTTTGAGCATCGTCGAAACGGCAATGTCTTCCAAGAATGGATTCATCTTGGCCGTTTCTTGAATCAACATACTGGTATGCGCGTCATATTTAGTTGGAGCCAACTTGCTCACACCAAAGCCTACAAAGGGCAAAATAAGCATTGGCAGAACGATAACGTAGCGTTGGCGCCACATCGCATTGATGATGACTAATAACCGCAATTTCAGATTATTCATAATAGCTCCAACATCCAATGTACGAAGTTACCGCGGTTCTGCCAGCTCTCTTGTTCGACGACAGAGATAGGTGAGTTGCTTAGCTCGCGTGCATGATCAAGCGCCCAAATCATTTGGTTGGCACTGCCAACCGTGGTTACGTGCCCTTGATATGGAACCAAAGCAGGGAACGGTGTTGTGATAATGGGTGTGCCCGCCGCAAGGTATTCCATTAGTTTGAGTGGGCTACACGCTCGGATCTGCTCGTTATCAACAAACGGCAACAAGCTCACATCCCAGTGTTGAGAATAGCTTGGTAGCGTGTGGTGTGGACGAGGGCCAAGGTAATGTACGTTACTCAACTTAGGTAGCATGAGCGTATCAAGCTCGTTTGGACCTATGAAAACAAAGTCCCATTCCGGCATCGCATTCGCAACATGATCAATCATTTCATAATCAAGCCACTTAGAAAGGCTGCCATAAAAACCAGCAATAGGGCGGTGGTTGCTTGGTAAATCTTTTGCTCTTGGTGCGGGTGTTGAAAATAGGTCTACGTCGACACCATGTGGTAGCAAGTGCGCTTTATGCTTTGGAAATTTACCCATCAATTTTTTGCTAGCCGCGAATATAAGCGTTGATTTTTCGATTAGCTCTGATTCGTGCTGTGCAACGGTGTCATGATCAACACCAGCCAGCGCGCTAAAATCATCACCGCAGTAATAGACCACAGATGACTCGCCTAAGTGTCCGCACAAATCAACAGCGGTCGGAAGAGAAGTCCATAGGATAGGCGCGTTCAGATTAAGCTCCGCAATAATCGGTTTTAGTTGGTGCAACATCATTTGCTGAGCCAACTTTCTAGAAAATTTAGAAGCAGGCGCAGGGATTGTCTTTAAGTTAACGATAGTAATGTTGTCGTGTCCCTCAGAGTCGAGCATGTTTTGAGTAACGGCTTTGGTTTTACCAAACAACTTGTTGAACGCTCGGCTGGCATCTTTAGCGGACAGCTTCGGTTGTCTTAAGCCAATAGAGTTGACCCATAAGACTTTGTGTTGCTTAGCAAGGTGACGAACTAAATGTTGAGTCGATGAAGGTAGGCCACCAAAGTCTTCACCAAATACGATTAAATCACGCATGGTCACCTCCATGAGTCTCTAACGAATCGAACATATCGGATTCTGTCACTTCAACGGGTTTAATGTGACCGACAACTCGAGCTGGGTTACCGCCTGCGATTGCAAAAGCCGGGATGTTCTTTGTTACTACGCTGCCTGCGGCTATTACGGCACCTTCGCCGATGGTTACGCCACCTTTAACCGTCACATTCGTGCCTAACCAAACATCGGGTTCAAGAATGATGTCACCGATTTGCTGAGGGTCGTCACCTTCACCTAGCGCTCGGCGTTTTGCATCAAGCGGGTGTCCAGAGTATCCAAATAGAAAAGCGCCGCCTGCGATTCGTACGTTGTCAGAGATAACCACTTTACCTCCAACAGCGATAGTCGACTGCCAACCAATGTCGACGTTATTGCCAATCGACAATAGTGGGTGTTCCAAGCCTTCAAGTTGTTGAGTACAACCAGAGAATGTCGTGTGGCCAGAGATACGGCAGTTGTCGCCAATCGTAATTTGCACCGGACCGCTGACGAAAGGCAGTCCACCATACAAATACAGGCGTTTGCCACATTGAGCCACACGACCTTTGAAAGCCGGAGTCCAGTAGAAGAATCGCGTAAAGCCAGAAACCAGATTCACCACTAGCTTGTGCGCTTGATATAGACAGCGATTAAATAGTTTAGGGGTAGGTAGCTCTGCGCTTCTGATGTTTTTCAAAATGAAAAACACATTTCTAATTCGAGAATTAGGATGAAACTTAAGCCAATGTTTGAATTGATGTATAGATACTGACGTCATAATGAAAATCCTCTTTTTTGTTATATAGAAGTACTTTCATATATTGTGCCATCTAATAAATATAATATTTTCAATAGGTTAAAATGTGTCTTTTAGGTTTTCTCATTTTGACAGGCAGTTTGAGATACATTTGAGACGCAAACTGTGAGTGCTGCGAGGATATAAATCGGCCAGTTGAAGCCTTGAGTCAAAAATGTACCCGACACGATTGTTCCAATCAGACCTGCATAGATCGCATAGGCGACCGCATTGAGTTCGGGGGCGATTTCTGTGGCCGAGTTTTTTAACCTCGTTAGCGTAGAGCGAGAGGTTTTGACCAAAGAAACGATAAGGCAGACAAAAATGATCAGACCAATAAAGCCTGTTTCTGCCAACACACCAAACCAGGTACTGTGAACGGCGTGATTCAGTCCGTCCCAATGCGAACTGTAAAAGAAGTAGTTCGAGAAGAAGTTGTTCAACCCTACGCCGGTCAGTGGATTCTCAACTGCCATCTTTATTGCTGCTTCCCAAGCATAGATTCGACCCATTGCAGATTCATCGATACCTTGTTCAGCGGCACCACCAGAAGATCTGTCTGAGATACCAGCAACTAAATAGAGCACCACGGCCGCGACAGTTCCCACTGAGATTAAGAGAACTTTAGAGCGCACTAGCTTCCACGCAAAAATACCAATCACCGCAATACAACCCAGTAATCCGCCACGGCTTTGAGTGGCAATAATGGCGGCGAGCAGTAACAGACAAATTAAGGCACTGATTAAACGTTTGGATCGTGAGATGCCAGTCGTGGTGGCTTGGCTTATTGTAAAGGCGAGTGGGAACATCAGTACCAGTGCTAGGTCGTTCGGGTCACCTAACATAGAGCCAAAATCGCGGCCAATAGTCACGCGTGAGCCCTCGACAAGCCCAATACCATTTACTGAGTTGTACACGGCAATAGAGCTGACTAAAGCGCCAGCGTAGATAATCGTCATCGCGGTTTTTGCGAGATTTTCCGTGGTGTTTACTAGCCAAGTAATCGCAAGCGTCATCACTATAATTTTCCAATAAACGCCCTTGAATTCTGCTAGTGCTATTGGCCTGTTGGACGCGAAGATAATACCAATGAAAACCAATACCCAAAATATGGCGAGCCAATTTAAACAAGGGTGCCAGAAGATTTTAAGTTCTTTACTGATTAATGCATGCCATAGAAGAGCCGACAGAGCGCCTAATGAAAGCATCAGCGGTATTTTTAGCGAATAGAGCTGAGGTATAGCTTCGTGAATTCGGAAAAATGAAAAGACAACGAACAGTAAAACTAACCAGAATGTTTTGTTTAACACGAATAACCCGGCCAATGGCACAAGAGCGAGCGCCACAATGACAGCAGGGTGAGGCACAAAGTACCAAACAACACCAAGCCCAACACACAAGGTGCTGATCGTGATGATGACTGGCAATCTATTGACTTCAGGGTTGACCATTGTGACCTCTATTGGCAAATAAACTCTTTAGGACTCGGCTCGTAATCTTTTTAAGACGTAGTTACGCCTGATGTTAAAGATTGCAAAGTGAGTGCCAGTTATGCATTTTGTTTAACTTACTGATTTAATGTTGGATTATTAAGTGAGGGCGTAGCCTTGAGGTGAGTTTTGTCATTTTGAGAATCAGTATAAAACTGTCTAAAGTACTTAAATCATCAAGCCAAAATAACCAGTTATCGACTAAGGCTAGAATTAACGGTCGAGTTGATAGATTTCCAACAACTGCGGGACAACGGCTTGTGGAGAGTATTGGTTTTTCACGGTTTCTATCGCGTGACTCTTGAGAGAGTTACGTTGCTCGTTCGTCAATGACATCCACAAAGATAAAAACTGTTCTAGCTCAGCTTCTGAATTTGCAAGGTAGCCGTTAACTTGATGCTCGATGAGTTGAGGCAAGTTACCAACTGAGGTGGCGAGAACGGGAATGCCACGAATCATGGCTTCTAATGCCGCCATAGGTAAGCCTTCAAAGCGAGAAGGGATGATTAACAGATCGATTTGGTTCCAGACGTCGTCCATATTGGTCTGATGCCCATGAAAGGTCACATTATCAGGCTGCGATTTAACTAAGATGTCCATTTCTGGCCCGTCACCAAAAAGCTCAAACCGAACATCAGGAAACTGTTTGGCTAATGCAACAAATCGACCAGGCGCTTTTTCATGGCTCAATCGCCCCACAAAACCAACATGGAATGGGCTTGATGAAGGGGAGCTTGTTAACCCGGTTGGCATTTTAACAAAGTTATTCAATTGATGGGTTTGACTCGGCACTTTCGCTTTAATCTTTTCACTGACCACGAGCGACTGATCAGAAAGAAAACTGCTGTAACGGTCGAGCCAATCATAAAGCCATACTTTGCCTGTTGGGGTTTCACCTGCGTGATAAGTGGTGATTTGCTTTGTGTTGTTGAAACGAGGCGGAAGCTTGATTAACTTGCTGACCAAACTGGCTTTGTAACCATGAGCATGGATAAGCCTTGGTTGATAATGTTGAATTGCACGTTTCAGCTGTGTCGCGCTATTGCCATTTGAATCTACAGAACATGAGGCTAAATCGGAGAGGTAACTAAAAGGGATGTTCAGCGCATTCAACTTTTCAACGATGATCGCTTCAGGATTAAACTTAGTCAAAAGAACGATACGAACAGCCTCTGAATACTGAGCGCTTTCCGATATCAGGCCTTGTGCTAATTCTAAAACATGCGTTTCTATGCCTCCAAAAGTTTGGCTGTCGATCAACAGCCAAATCTCATGAAGGTTTATGTCGAGTATACCTTGGTTAGGCTTGATTGTACTCATCTTCCGATTCCCAAGCCTGTTTCTTACGATAAACAGTAGAAGGGCTAAGTTCTAACAGAACAGCAGCGTTTAACACATTCCCATCGCAATGATTGATGGCATGTTGAATGGCTTCACGTTCTATTTGCCACATTGGACGAATAGCACCTTCGCTTGTGGTAAATGCAGGCGTCATCGGCTCATTGTGAGCTTGAGCAACTGACGATTGTTCCAACTCTTCCGGAGTAATCGGTGGCAACTTAGCTTCTGGTGCTTCAACAACTGCAGGTTGAGGCGCAGTTACTCGAATTGGTGTCACTGATTTAGATGATGGAGCGGCATCTACTTTAT
The DNA here is from genome assembly GCF_041473705.1 of Vibrio sp. 10N.222.55.B11. Lineage (NCBI taxonomy): Bacteria > Pseudomonadati > Pseudomonadota > Gammaproteobacteria > Vibrionales > Vibrionaceae > Vibrio > Vibrio sp. 10N.222.55.B11. The sequence continues at coordinate 11,248 of NZ_JBFRST010000074.1, read as the reverse complement.
TAATCGGTGGCGGTAACATGTCTTTAGTCACGCTCGTTTCATTGTTCAACACCACTATGTTACGGATGATGTTTTGCAACTGACGCACATTGCCTGGCCACGCATAACGTTTAAGTAGATTCTGCGTTTCTTTGTCTATTGATTTAAACTTCTTCTTGTCTTGCTTCGCGTACAGTTTCAAGAAGTGATTAGATAGGGTGACAATGTCACTTCCTCGTTCACGAAGCGGTGGCATTTCGATAGGCACAACGTGAACACGATAGTAAAGGTCTTCTCTAAAACGTCCTTCTTCTACTTCAACCAGTGGATCGCGGTTGGTCGCACAGATAATTCTGACATCCACTTTAATCTCGCGGTTGCCACCGAGTGGAGTAAACGTACCAGTTTGCAAAAATCTGAGGAGCTTCTTCTGCATCTCCAGTTCCATTTCACAAAGCTCATCGAGAAATAGGGTACCGCCATGCGCTTGCATTGCTGCACCTTTACGGTCGGTTGTCGCACCGGTAAACGCACCTTTAACGTGACCGAAGATTTCACTCTCCATTAGGTCTCGAGGGATAGCGCCGCAGTTAATGGCCACGAAGGGTTTACCATTACGCTGACTCTCTTGGTGAATCGCTTCCGCACACACTTCTTTACCTGTACCACTTTCGCCGTTAATAAACACGCTGGCAGTGGTTGGTGCTACCGAATCAATGATCTTGTAAACCGCCTGCATGGGTAGGCAAGAGCCAATGAAATTATGAAAACGATCACGATCGAATTTGCTTTGCATGTTATCGACGAGGTTTTCGAGTTTCGCTCTTTTTAGATGCAAGCTAACAGAGGTCTTGAGTCGATCGGCTTGAATGGGTTTCTCTAAGAAGTCTTCTGCACCGCGTTGGATAAGGTCTACCGCGATGTTTACTGAACCATGCGCTGTCGCGATGATGACAGCGGTCGGTATTTCGTTAGCAGTAATCCAATCTAAGACTTCTTCGCCTGGCATGTCAGGAAGCTTAAGGTCGAGAATCACAAGCTGTGGAGAGTGCCTTTCAATGAAGGTCTTAGCTTCCGCGCCGGTTTCGACGTGGAAAATATCATAGGGCTCGTCTTTTACGTACTGCTTGTAGAGTACGGCGAGTGAGGTGGAGTCTTCAACTAACAATACCTTAGGGCGCATTGTGTATTCCTTTTGAAACTTTATCCTAACCAATCAATAACATAGTGATATGCAACCATCAATACGAGTCTTGTGTATTTGTTATCTACCACATGCAATCTTTTAAGAAGCGGCCTGTATAACTTCTCGCATTGCTGTTCATGATGGAGCCCATCTTATGGCGACTATATTAATAACGAATATGTTGAGTTTTATCTGATACCGATACTGATACTAATGAGCATTCAGAGCTCGCTGAAACCAGCCTTTTTTCTTTCAAGCAAGGCTTTGATTGAACGCTCTGCGAGTTCTAGTAATTCGTCAACTTGTCGAAATGCCGCATCATGACTCTGTTCTAAACATAGCTTTTCTAAAGCTCGAGCTAATTCACCCAAAGGGCGATTACCTAACGAAAGCGCTGTGCTGCCGAGAGTGTGGACCTCGAACTCAAGTGTTTGAGCGTCTTTCTGCGTGACTGCCTCTTTTATAGCGACCAAGCGTGTTTGTGATTCTTCGACATAATGGTCGATCAAGATAGGGATAATGTCCGCACTTGTATCGCGAATCATTTGCTCCAGAACGCTTTCATCGACAAGCTCGCTCACTTGTTGTGAGTTTAGATTTGTAGCTGCGTCTGACGCTAAAGTAGAATTCATCAAACTAAGTCCTTTTATTGAGCTTAATATCTGTTAATACTATTAAGTTTTAGTCATTTTCTAGAATAATTTCAACTGGTTGCCGTACAAATAGAGCATTTAATTGGCATCTCACTCATCTTGCTATTGGGTTTGTGACAAACCTAACGGACTGATTTTATTTTGTTTTCTCTTATGAAATATAAACTTAGGTGCCTATAAAGCCTAAGGTGCGGGTAGATCTCAGAAGAAAACGAGCCCGATACAAATAAAAAAGACCACTGCAGTGAAATAACAACAGTGGTCTTAAAGCGGTTTATGTAGTTTAGGCTAATCTAAATAGCAATAACTCAAATAACGATAACCCAAACAATGATAATTTAAACAGCCGTGCTTTAAATCACGAAAAGTAGGACTACGAAGCTTTATCAATTTTTGGCTTTGGGTCGGCTTCTACTTCTTCCTCGCTACTTTCTGAGAAGATATCAGCAACAGCGCTTCTCTCGAGTTCACCTTTTAGATTACCGTCTTCATCAACAACTGGAAGAGAGTAGTCACAAGACATAGTGTCCGGTAGCACTTCTTCAATCACCGCATCTGGTAAGATGGCAGGGACTTCTTCGTATATCTCATCACTAAAATCATGTACCGATGAATCTTCAACGGCGTCTTGTAGACTTTCTTGTGTGACTAGGCCTTGATAGCCGTCATCTGTTACGTGATAAGCGTAATCGTTTTTAAGCATCTTCATTTGTGCCAAAGCACCTTCAATTGTTTCTGATGTGATTCGATACAGAGGAGGCTGCATAACGGTTTCAACGGTCAGTGCACGAGCACGGTTTACGTCTTTCACGAACGCTTCCACGTAATCATCGGCTGGATTTAGCAGAATCTCATGTGGTGTGCCTTGTTGTACTAACTCGCCGTCTTTCAAAATTGCGATTCTATCGCCTAGGCGGAGTGCTTCGTCCAGATCATGAGTGATGAAAACAATCGTCTTATGAAGCTTCTCTTGAAGTTCGATAAGCTGATCTTGCATTTCACTTCGAATCAAAGGGTCGAGTGCCGAAAAGGCTTCATCCATTAACAAGATTTCAGCGTTAGTACACAGAGCGCGAGAAAGGCCAACACGTTGTTGCTGACCACCTGAAAGTTGCGCAGGGTATTGCTTGCCGTAACCTTTCAAGCCCACGGTTTCTAACCATTCGTTGGCTTTTGCTAAACGGTCTTCTTTTTTGATGCCTTGTACTTCCAACCCATACGCAACGTTTTCAACCACAGTGCGATGAGGCATTAAGCCAAAGCGTTGGAATACCATCGACATTTTATGACGACGGAACTCTTCTAGCTGTTTAGTGTTGAGGCTCATCACATCAATGCCTTCAACCATGATTTTACCTTGAGTCGGGTCAATCAAACGGTTGAAGTGGCGAATCAGCGTCGATTTACCCGAGCCAGAAAGCCCCATGATAACGAAGATTTCACCACGGTTAATCTCAAGGTTGATCTCTTTTAAACCAACGGTATGACCCGTATCCGCAAGAATCTGATCTTTGTGTTCGCCGTTTTGAACTCGGTTCATAACAGACATTGGTTTCGGTCCAAACACCTTGTACAGACCACTAATTTCAATCAATGGTTTAGTCATGCTTGAATCCTCCTAAATGCGCATTAGTTCTTCTTGCGTACGCTTGTGAAGCGCGGTCAAAAAGGATTGCGAGGGCAACGATGGCGAAACCATTCATCAAGCCTAATGTGAAGTACTGGTTAGTAATCGATTTGAGAACCGGTTGTCCTAGGCCTTTCACACCAATCATGGATGCGATAACAACCATAGACAGTGCCATCATGATGGTTTGGTTAATACCCGCCATGATCGTTGGCATTGCTAGAGGAAGTTGAACACCCCATAAGCGTTGCTTTTTGCTCGCACCGAAAGCGGTAGCGGCTTCAAGGACTTCTTTATCAACTAAGCGTATGCCTAGGTTAGTTAGACGAATTACAGGTGGAATCGCGTAGATAACCACGGCGATTAGCCCTGGAATCTTACCGATGCCCAGTAGCATTACCACTGGAATCAAATAAACGAACGCAGGCATGGTTTGCATGATATCGAGCATCGGCGTAACAATTGACTGAGCTCGATTTGAACGAGCCATCGCAATACCAATCGGAATGCCCAAGAATATTGAAACCAAGGTACATACAGTGATGATACTGAGCGTCCGCATGGTGTCTTCCCACATTCCAAAGTAACCAATGAGAAGTAGAGAAGCAACACAGCCTAGAGCCAGTTTCCAAGAACGGCTTGCTGCGTAGACAAGGCTGGTACACACAGCCAGGACTATAATCCAAGGTGTTGAGATAAGGAGTTTTTCAAACCAAACGAGGAATGAAAGAAGAGGGTCAAAGAGAGATTCAATCATTTCGCCGTATTCACGGGAAAATTCACGGTATGCGCCATCTAGCGTCTTTTTTATGGTTCGTAAATCACCGCGTTCCATCTCTGGAAAGCTTGATAACCAATTGCTGTCAGCCATTTTATATCCTTATAGTTCGGAGCCACTTGTCCATGCGATAAGAAAATCGCTAATGAAAAGGGCTCCGAATCATGAATAACATCAAGTATAGCGACGTTATTTCTGTTTTATTGTTGAAGCGTAATTACTTGTTATTAAATCAAGCTCTTACAGCTGAGCTTCAACTTTCTTAGCCACTTCTTCAGAAACCCATGGGTGCCATACTTCTGGGAATTCACTTAAGAAATGCAGACTCGCTTCTTCGCCATCAGCTTGGTTGTCTTCCATCCAAGCAAGTAGCGAGTTCATTTTGTCGTTTGTGAAACCACGTTTAGTAAAGTAGTCGTACGCTTCAGGAGCACGTGACGCAAAACTTTCAGTGGTAATCGTGTGGACAGGTGAAGGCGGGTACATGGTTGCTTTTGGCGATTCACAATCTTCTTTGGTGGTACAGTTAAGGAACTCTTCCTCATTAACGCCACTGCCAAAGTCGACTTTAACCATGTCGTATTTACCTAGAACAGCGGTCGGTGCCCAGTAGTAACCAAACCAAGCTTCTTCACGTTCATAAGCTTTTGCGATAGAGCCAGATAAGCCGGCACTCGAGCCTGGATCAACAATCGTGAAACCGCTGTTTTCTAGCTCAAGAGCATTAAACAAGTTTCCGGCGCTGATCTGACAGTTCCAGCCTGCAGGGCAGCTGTAGAATGCAGATGTATCTGGGTCTTCAGGGTGTTTAAATAAGCTTGCGTTTTTGCGTACGCCTTCGATGGTTGCCATTTCAGGGTACTGTTTTACTAGGTAAGCTGGAACCCAAAAGCCTTCTTCGCCGCCGTTCACAAGTGCTTTACCTGCGTAGCGAAGACGTTTTTCTTCAACACCTTTATCTAATGCGTCTTTTAAGCTGTTGCTCCAAAGTTCAGGTGCAACATCAGGCTGGCCTTTTTCGATCATAGACGTGCCTGTTGGCATAGTGTCGCCAGGGATAAGTTCAGCATCACACCCATAACCATGTTCAAGGATGAATTGGTCGATATTGGCGATCAGTGTTGCAGAGTTCCAGTTCATATCTGCGATTGTTACGCTGCCACATTCTCCAGCGTTAGCATTACCGCTGGCTGCTGCTACTAACAAAAATACGGAGCTTAACTTGTATTTCATATTGAGTTTCCTTTCTCTTTAATAATACAACTAAGGTAACCAAGGTAAATTGATTATCTAAATTGCTCGATGGTGATCCTTTCCGTGTATTTGAACCATTTGAGCAGAAGGAGGGATGGGTGAAGTTTGAATAGATAAACGTGCAAAGTCAGTGAAGTGTGATTTGCCAATTCATCCACTGTGTTTCAACAGCCATCGGATAACTTTGTCAAACTATTACAAATTCGTCAAAAACCACCTCTATTTATAATCTTAGGGAATAATCGTACGAATTCCATCTTTGATGCGATTTACATGGCACTTTAACCGTCTGTGTCACATTACCGCTAAAGTTAGGTGTGGGGCTGTTTATTTTTGAAGGGATTTAAAGGTGGTAAGACCATGAATGACGTGTGTGAAATGCGTTGAATGGTTTTTTAAATCTTATTTTTAATAACAATTTCGCCAAAAACACCCAATTTGGTTTTGAATCATTCAGAGCAGTTGGAGCTTGAAGTCTAATACGATTGGCGGCTGTCATGGTTTTAATGACAGCCAGAAAGTAGCAAAAGAAAGTTACATAGGAAGGTTCAAAAACTCATTTTGATACAGCTTGTTTGCCAAGCTATCGCGAAGCTTAACGGGGATAAATTTCATTCGATTGATTTGTCTGACCAACTCTTGTGCAAAGCTAGGCTTTTGTTTCATGTTCATCACGCAGCCCATTAGATTGATACTTTGTGCATCAAGCAGCTTTTTCGCTTGTTCTAGGTGGTGACTCGACGTTTCTCCATAGGCGACAACAATTAGTGTACTGCCACAAGCGCTCGCGACAGACTGCGCCGGAATATTGCCTTTGTTTATGTTGAGAAGCGGTGAGGTATCAATGATGACTCTGTCGTATTTCTCTAACCATTTGTTGACCACTTTTTGTAACGTTGTCGGATCTTTATAAGCCAATTGCGTTGAAGCAACTTGTGGAGCAGGGACACCGATAAACGTACGCTGAGATTCAACATGTTCTATCAGTTGACCTTGCTGATTATCTTCTAGCATATTCAAATCTTTGAAAGCAGGGTTGAATAAGTTGAGATCAACATAAAGCGTTGAATGACCCGCAAGAAGAAAACGCTCGGCTAATGCGGTTGCAATAGATGTTACACCGTCACCTGAATGGCAGGCGGTGACGCATATTGATTTTTGGCCGTTAAGTTCAGAAGCTAAATACAGTTGCTCGACTTCGGCATGGGTCGCTGAAATTGTCATTATAAAGCTCCTATTAATACGATGGTGGTGGTGATACGCAGTATGTCATCAAGTCCGACGCGTGCTTTTTCAATAAAGCTTTCGCGACGGTCTGGGATGTAAATCGTGTCACCAGCGCGTAGCACCGGCAAATTGTAAATGTTCGCCGTTTTGCTGAATTCAACAAGGTCAAAAGTACGAGCCTGACCTTGGCAGCAAGACATATTGACGATGGTAATTTTTTCTACATAAGCATTGTCGGTAGGTCCTGCTGCTTCTGCCAGAATATCTAGAATGGTCATGTTGTCGTTGAACACATAACGCCCCGGATTGTTAATCGCACCAAGCACACGAACGGTTTCTTCTTTCGGTGTATCTAACCAGTTTTTGCCTTTCTCTGGGATGTAAATCGTGTCGCCAGTGGTTACGTTTGGCAGTAACGATTCGTCACCGGTTTCGAAGTACAGTGATAAGTTAAGTTTGCTTACTTGCGAATAGGTTTTGTCACGATGCGTTACTCGAACGTTGTGGATGTCGGCATCCTTTGTTGGACCGTCAGCCGCAGACAAGATATCAAGGAAGTGCATGTCTTTGGTGAAGCGGTAACGACCGGGTGCATTCACTTGTCCAAAGATGTAGATCGAAGCATCAGAGCTTTGACGAACCCATTGTGATTTATTGTCTGAAGGATCTTGTGGCAAGTCGTGAACACGCACGATAGAGCCCGCTCGAATTTGTGGCATTTGGTCACGTGGCGCACCATTTCGAATAAAATCATCAAGGTTAAACACAACTAGCTTTCTACCAGTAACAACTTCGATTTTCGATGTGTCAGCGCGTAGCGTAGGGCCACCGACGTGTGCCAATAATCCCATGAAATTCATTTCATCTGACCATTCAATACGACCAGGTCGATTCACCTCACCAATCACGTTAACTGCTCTGTCTGGCGTGATTTTCAACCAAGACTTCTCGTTCATGTCGGTTTTCTCGGGAACGAAAATCGCGTCACCAGCTTTGATGCTAGGAGGGTTAGAGTTAGGTAAGCCTTCAGTGTAAGCCGCTAAATCGAATTTAAGCACTCTGCCATCTGCTTTGATAACACGGATTTGTCGTGACTCTGCAAATCGAGTTGGGCCGCCCGCATTCGCCAAGATATCCATAAAGGTCGCGTCTCTTTTGCCTTCAAAAGCACCAGGGGCTGCGACTTCGCCCATTACGTAAACCATGTTGGCGCCAGATTTGATCTCTTCTTCTTGCTTGGGAACGAAAATGGTCGCACCCGGGCGTAAAATTGGAAGCAGACTTTCGTCACCAGAATCTAAGTAACGTTTTAGGTTGAATAGCGTTGGGGTGTTGTTCGAAATTACTCGGATTTGCTCAACACTGGCATAACGAGTTACGCCGCCCGAACGCATAAGTACGTCGACAAGGTCGGTGTTCTCTTTGTAAGTGAACGAACCCGGCGCGTTCACCTCACCAAACACTTTGATGGAGTTACGAGAATCAGCACTGTCACCTGAGTTAGCAAGCTTTGCTGCGTCAAACTCTTGCTCGATGTTACCGACTAATGGAGAAGCTGGAACGAATAGTGAATCCAGTGATTGAAGAGTAGGTAATGCTGACTCGTCTCCTGAATCAAGGAATCGTTTGTAGTTAAACTCTTTCTTATCTGCGCCTCGCTTAAGAATCAGCTTATCCAGTTGCGCGCCCGGGCGTAAACCACCCGCAGCGTAAAGTGCCATTTGGATGCTAGAACCTAATGAGAGCGTGTATTCGCCAGGCTGTTCTACATAACCTTGCACGTAGATGATGATTTGCTGCTCTTTTACATACACTGAAGCGTTCGAAAGATCTTTGTAAGCGGTTGCCAGCGACTCTAGAACGACTTTGTTAAGCTGTTCGCTGTCGTAACCCGCAACAAACACAGCGCCTACTTCAGGAAGGGTAATACGGCCACGCTTATCCACTTGGAACCCCGTGTTTAAGGTACTTTCACCGGGTACGTTAACTTGGATTAGATCACCGACTTGAACCGCGTCTGAAAACTCATCGTTAGCATTGACGACATTCGCAAAGCATAACGATAGGGTGATGATAAAAGCGATCAAGGATTTCATAATCCACCTCCCATTTTCTCGGCATTCTTAGGCGAGACAATTTCAATACTTACTCGGCGGTTCGTTAAACGCGTGCCGTCGGATTCACCTTCAAAAAGAGGGACGGTTTCGCCAACAGAGACGGCTTTGATTCGTTGAGCGCCTAGTCCAAAAATAGTCAGGTAGCGTTCGACTTGTTTCGCTCGTCCAAGTGCTAACTTGTCGTTGTATTCTTCGGCACCCGTTGCATCAGCATGGCCGGTAACAACAAGGTCTAGGGATTTGTGTTCTTTAAGTAAAGTGGTCGCCTCGGCCAGTCTTCCCATATATTTAGGATTTACTTCAGTCGAGTTTTCCGCAAATTGGTTGTCAACATTAAGCAGGTCATACAACTGTTCAATAACCGACAGTTGCATTCTAAATTGATTTTCATTTTTTGGTGGCTCACAGCGGGCTTGTGAAGTTACGTAATCCAGTTGGACCTCAAGTTCATTTAGGCGTTTTCTTTGGATCACTAAGTCGTTGGCTGCATCCAGTAGTAGACCGCCTTGAAGTTCACGAGCAATACGATTTTGCTTTTCGATTGCTTGAACAACAGCAGCTGGGAAACACCAACGAGCACCTTCTTGGATCAAAGCATCAAGGTGCAATTTAGCGAGCTGCCAATCAAAGCGTAATCCATGTTCTGGACCAAGAGGCTCGTCTGGCATGACAGGAGAGAAGTCTGAGTTTTGATAGTTAATAGAATCGTAACTTTCAGCCAAACCCCCTGTGCCTTGTTCAGGATAGCTAGTACAGCCACCCAGAACGAGAGCGGACAGAGAAAGGGCTATGTAGTTTTTCAGTATTTTCATGCCAACGTCCTATGTTTCTAATTTTTCTTATTATTTTTTGTTACTTCTAGCTTAGTGGGTCTTCATGAATTTGCAGGATTTTTTGAATTTACTGGGATAGCGTGGCCAATACGTAGTAGGTTCATAATTTCAAGCGGTTGCCCCGTCACATTTTCAAGTCGCATGTTGCGTTCGCGCTCAGTCAGACGTTTGAACATATAAACAATCGCGCCAACACCAGATGAATCTAAAAACTCAACTTGGCTAAAATCAACTTCGATTTCAGGGTGACCATCGTTAGAAATCACATCATCGATGTCGGTTTGTGCATCACGACTGCCTGCTGCATCCAGATCACCGAAAATAGAAAGTGTCAGTGTCGTTGTGTTTAAATCAGTCTTACGTAGTTCCATAGCGATATCTCCTTTTAAGTATGTATGGACAACTGCACTGAATGTGCCAACTTTTATGTTGTTATTTTTCAGTAATTTATGTTTAGTACGAATTCCTATCTCAAATTGAGAAAAGACGTTTCTCAATATGAGAACTAAAAACGGCGGAATATATGAGAGTTATAGGTCATTAATTTAATGAATAAATGAAAAGGTTAGATAAGGTTGATGAGTGGATCGCATCTTCTAGCAAAGGTTGTCTACCTACGTGTCAGAACGCTTAGGATTAAAGGCGTTTGTTGACCACTACAGATATCAATACGGAGCAGATGATGAGATTAACTAAATTGGCGATAGCAACTCTATGGGCGTGTTCGCTCTCTTCTCATTCATCCTATTTACCTCCCGACCATTTGGTACTGGCCAATACATACCAACAAGGCATTGATGTTTCTGAATACTGGAAGAGTGAAAAGCTTGATGGAATTCGGGCTCTTTGGGACGGACAACATCTTTATACACGCAATGGTAATCGCATTTACTCACCCAAGTGGTTTACTGAAAACTTGCCTAAGGTCCATCTCGAAGGAGAGTTGTGGGCAGGAAGGGGCAAGTTCCATCTCGTTCAATCTACCGTTCTCGATCATACGCCGAGTGACACTGCATGGCGCCAAATTGATTTCATGCTGTTTGATATGCCCGGCGCCGCAGGAGATTATCAAAAGCGCTATTACAACATTTTGCATTGGGTAAGTGTGATTGGAGAATCTCATGTCAGCTACATCGAACATGTACCGATTCATAATGAGGAAGCACTGTTCCATCAACTCGATAATGTCGATGAGCGTAATGGTGAAGGTTTGATGCTTAGAAAAATCACCAGTCGTTATCAAGCAGGCAGAAGTAATGACCTGTTAAAGCTGAAAAGGCATCATGATGCCGAAGCCACAGTTATTGGCTACAAGGGTGGGACAGGGAAGTATAAAGGGATGATGGGTTCAATCTTGGTTCACACAGAAGAGGGTGTGGAATTTTATATAGGCAGCGGGTTCAGTGACCAAATGAGACTCGCACCGCCAGAGATCGGCAGCCGTATTACCTTTCGTTACAATGGTTTTACTCAAAACGGAAAACCCAAGTTTGCGCGCTTTGTTCGAGAGAAGAGTGAATATTAAGGCAGATACGATCTACCTGACCATTAAACGAAAAAGAGCCCTGAAAATCAGTAATGCCGATCAGTTAAA
>NZ_JBFRST010000073.1:0-2115 GCF_041473705.1 Vibrio sp. 10N.222.55.B11 | reverse complement strand
CAAGCCACCCTAGAATCGGTGCTCTCTGGCAACCTTGGGGATGAAACCATTAAAGGGAAACGAGATAACCATAAATGCGGTTTAGATCTGACTTTGTCCGTATCTAAAGGCTTCTCCATTGCAGCATTAGGTGGTGGTGATATGCGCTTACTCGGCATACTCAAGGACGCCGTTAAGTTTGTCGCCGATGAAATTGAAAAAGACACCGCACAAGTCACGTCAACCAATAAAGAAGGGGAACGTGAATACATCAATACAGGTAACATGATTTTCGCAGCTATTGGCCATAAGACCAGCCGTGAAAACGACATGCAGCTTCATTACCACTTATTAGCGCCAAATATGACACGAGATCAGGATGGACAACTTCGCTCACTCGCTTCAACCATTAAGCAAAAAGGGGGCGTGATTAACGGGACTGGCGAGCGCATCTATAACTTCCAAAAATATTACACGGCGTTATTTCACAGCAAAATAGCGCATGACGTTGAAGGCATTGGATATCAAACCCATGGGCTAGGCAATGGACAGATAGACATATCTGGTGTACCGCAACCTCTCATCGAAAACTCTTCCACTCGAACGCAGCAAATCAACCAACAAGCCTTAAACTTTGGAGACACACAAGCAGCAAGGGATATGGCAGCACTTGATACACGCAAAAGTAAAACTTACCTGAGCACCGGTGAGCTCACCACAAAGTGGCAGCAACAAATTAAAGATATGGGGTACAAGCCCGAAGAGTTGGTAAAGAATGCACAACAATTCACTAAACAAGAATTTCAGCCAGCCTTAATCGCTCAAGAAGCCCTGGCACGAGCTGTTTCTCATCTTGAACAAAACAATACAGCCCTTCGCTTGGAAAAAGTCGTTGAATTGGCCGTTTCTGACTTTACCAAAGGGGGTATTCAAGCCAATGCCATTGAAGTAAAAACCATCGCCGATGAATGGATTAAAAATGGCACACTCATACCTTTAGGAGAGAAAGGGCAATACACCACCAAAGGCTTAATTGATAACGAGAAAGCGCTTATCGACAGCACACAAGGACGGGCACATCACATGCGTACCCACGTTGAATCGAACACGCTCAACAAGCTCGCTATCCCTGAAAACCAGCAGCGCATCTTGACCGACCTGTACCAATCCACCAAACAGTTCCATGTGGTCAATGTACACGGCTCATCACAAGATATTGCGCAACTGCTACTCAATGTAGGCAATCACAGTGGTAAACGCGTCCAGTTCGTCTCACAAAGCGCCAAAACAAAAGCGGAAGGGATGGAGAGCCTACAGCGACAAAGCAAAACGCTTGGCGCGTGGATAGCCAATACCTTCTCACCAGAGCAGCGCCACACCACCCACAGCTTATTGCAAAGCGATACGCCGCTGACCAATAAAGACGTCTTGCTCATTGATGACGCCAATAAGATGAGCGCGAATGAATTGTTAGCCCTCACCGATAAAGCCAAACAATCGAGCAGTAAAGTAGTGATGCTTAACCGCGTATCAAGCCGTCAGGGATTTAAAGCCAATAACGCTATCTCGCTGTATCAAAAAGGCAATGTGGAGAGTCATTCTTGGGTCGGCAAGAGAGCCAGCCATACCAACGTGAAACTGCATGACAATGATACCGATAGGATAGCGCGGGTGTACGCTGACCTCCCTGATAAAGCCACCACGCAAGTGATTGCCACCTCCGGCGTCGAGCAGCGGCGGCTAACCGAAGCGATACGGGGCCAACTCAAAAATACCGGCGCCCTCGCCAGACACGAAACCACCCTATTCACTCAAACCCCTCACCACCTCTCCAAAGCGCAACAACCACTCGTTCAACACTACAAACCAGGCATGACACTCACCCATTGGGAGAAAAGCAAACCTCATAGTTTTGTCATCGCCAGTATCGATAAAGAGAGCAACACCATGACCGCACTCAGCAAACGCGATGGACAGTCACACACCTTTGACCCGTCCAGTCGCGCCTTTAAGCACATGAAGATGCAAATCAATAAACCGCAAAGTCTCAACATCGCCCAAGGCGAACGTCTTCGAACGCTAGGCAAACACTTCCCTGCCGGCTTGGACGCGAACCAAAGCTACCTTGTCACTCAC
>NZ_JBFRST010000072.1:0-8156 GCF_041473705.1 Vibrio sp. 10N.222.55.B11 | reverse complement strand
TAACCGAGGGTTTCTGCCTCCTTAGCTAATTGGCTCTGGTACAAGATACCGTAGTATTTTTGGAAGTTGTAGATGCGCTCGCCTGTGCCGTTAATGACGCCCCCTTTTTGTTTTAAGCTGGTTGATAAAGCGCGTAAATCCCCTTCTTGGTCTCGAGTCATGTTAGCTGCGAGAGCGTGCGAGTGCACTTGCATGTCGTTTTCACGGCTGGTCTTGTGGCGCACGACCGCAAATATCATCGAATCCGTATTTTCGTATTCTTGAACGCCTTTCTTATGAGTGACTTTGACTTGTGCAACGTCTTTTTCAAGCTCTGTTAAGGCGAACTTCACTGCGTTGTTATGCGCTTCTATTAGGCGGGTGTCCCCGCCAATAAGCGCGAGAACACTGATGGATTTAGGCGCAGAAAACGTCAGGTCGAAGCCTGATTTGTGTTTCCCCCTTTTCCCTTTAATAGTTTCATCACCAAGACTGCCTGAGAGGACCGATTCTAAGGTGGCTTGCTCTACGGGTTTGCCAGCCAGTCCCGCTTCGATGGCCAGCTTGCCATGCCAGAAGGTGTTTTCTTCTTGGTCTTTTTCTTTGAGGTAATAGTTATCACCGGCATCTTTTTCTAAAGAGACGTCAGGTAGGTCTTTGGGGGTTTCTTCGCTTAGGTAGTACTTTGCAGCGCCAGAAGCGGATTTAAGAGGGCTGATAGAAAGCATGACGGTGTTCCCTTGTGTAATGCCAATCACCAATGATGGCGATGAATTGAGTGGTGGGTGCTGTTACTGCGGTTACAAAATGATCCCAACACAAGCAAATGAATTGCTAGCGGTTAACGTTCTTTCTTCGTGAATGGTGACGCCATTTTCATCAATGTGAATGGACGTAATGCCCGCTTTAAATCGGTCTAACGCTATTATTTCTTCCTTGGTTAAATGCTTGCCATGAGTCAGGCATTCTAGACGGTTAAAGCTATATTCATCGGCGGCCATTGCTGGTTTCGAAGAATCAGAATGCTTCATGCACTCATTGCCATACAGCCAATCTTGAGCACACTCTATATTTGGCTCTAACTGGTAAGTCATATGATGGGTGACGCTTGAAAAAGAATGGGACCGGCTTGTCCATTTGTAGCTCACTTGAAAACAATCAACCTCATCGGGAATGACGGCATACCAACCTCGACTTTTGGGGGAGGTATCTAAATAAACAGACACGTAGCGTTTGTTTGGCCAAAAGCGCTTTGTTTTTGGATTGCCGTTTGGTTTAGCCCAGTCGGGTCCTATAAATTCAAAATGAATGTCTGTTACCTTGTTGCTGGTAAGCTCAGGTGTCAGAAATATTCTGGGCGTAAATTGCAGGTATCGTTCTTTGGGATACAGAGGTAAGTTGATGTTGAGTTGGTGTTTAAGAGCGGAGCGGATCTCAGAGTGCGCTTGAGTGTAGCATTCTGACCATTCAAGATTTTTTGCCGCCTCAATGGGGGACATTCCACGTGAATATAAATAGATATAGGGTGTCCAATCTATTTTGATGTATCGGTATGGGATTTTTTTGATATGAGCTACAAACGCCTTAAACCATCCTTTCCATTCAGAGTCATATTCGTTGGTCATTTTTCCATTTAAATAATTGAAACCTTTTTGTGTAAAAGATACGCATGTTTGCGTGTCGTTGAATTCTAGATACCCCTCTGAAACCAGTTGTCCTAAGATGTCCCTTACTAACATGCCAGAGCGCGGGTAAACATCTAATGAGCGCTTTTTTACTTGTGGCTTACTCAAGTTAATTCGCTTTTCTTTCACGTGCTCTAAATAGTGATTATTTATAGGGGCCACTTGGTGATTTTTGGTGGTAGGCCAGAGCCAATCTAAAAGGTCGGAAGCATAAACAGTATTGGGACCTAGTTCTAATGTATAGGACGTCGGGGCTTTGGGTAAGGGTGGAAGATCACCTTCCTTGCCGTTCATGGCGTTTCGCTCTTCGGGAGTTAAGTTCCTTAGAATGACACAGGCAAATCCTTCAATGTTGTCGATGTGCTCTCCTAGACTTACCCTCACGCTCTGAATAAAAGGGATAATGGACACTTGGTTAAATACAATGTTATGGGCTGAGACGTGGTGCGTTACTGTCTGCGCTTTTAAGTCGTCCCAGTCGCTATAACCTATCGCTTGAGCACAAATCGATAACCATGTGTTTTTTTTAATTGGGCTGTTTGAAATAATTTCAGCATCGGTAAGTTGATTGAGAATAGTGTGTAATTGTTTTTTTAATATCGGTAAATGGTCAGAATTCAAGATGGTCTTACTTGACATGGTAATTCCTTGATAAATGAACGTAAAAAAGCCTTGCAATGGCAAGGCTTGGGACGGGGGTTGAGTGATTAATCGTGATGATAAGGCTCTAGGGTGTAACCTCTATGTTGCGTAAGCTGGATTAGTGAGTACAAGGGGTCACCAGTCGTTGCCGTCGAGCATATCGAGAACAAAGAGTGATTCGGGTTGTTTTTCAGGGGACATATCATGGTGGGTGTTTTAGTTTTTTAATCGCGCACTGTGTTGACGTTTGTGTCGGAATCTTGGTTTCATTGGTGCTCTCCATTGAGGGAAACAACGTGAGGCAAGAGTGGGTGAGGCTCTCCAAGTAGTACTAGCGTTGGAAATTTAAGTTATTAAAATGCAGTGTTTTGATCGTTCCATTCTGCAAATTTTCCCTATTAGTCTTGTTATCATATCCGCCAAAGTTGTCAATTAGCGTGATGGTGAATAACCTCAAATCCATATCATCAAGAATGCTTAGATTGCAGGATACCCACCTAACAAGGCAAAGCAAAAGCGCTGCTTATGGTCGCGATATTACTTTGCTTGTACAGCAGGAGGGGCAACAATAGAAACTCTTAAAGCATATGTAGAAAGCCAATAACACCTAACACCAGATTAAGCCGCTATCGCGACTGACGCCTTATATCCCCGCCCGATCGAGCGAGGATATAAGGCGAAATTGCTAACCTTATTGGGATCCCTTAAATTTCAATTTAAAGTCCTTCTTGACCCTAAAAAAATTATTCACGAATACGTATAGATAAGGTTCTGTTATCATCATAATCAGATGATAAACCAAGAGAATCATTGCTCCTATAACCAGTACATTCCAAATTTTGTTGATTATCGGTAAGGCAATAAGAAAACTCATAGCCGGGTAGGAGCAGCTTTATTGAAGAGATCCCTCCCCTAAAAATATCAGGGAAGTTCTCATTCGTCCCTGTCAGCAAAGGATATTGAGGTCCATGTAACTGAAGGTCCATGTAAGCGAGGCCTATAACATTATTCAAATCACGCTTTTCAATAACAAAAGAGCGATAAGAGTCATTTCTTAAATCACCAAAATAATTACTATCAGCATAGTAGATATCACATGTGCCCCCTAGGTTAGATTGAAGGCAAGCTTTCACTTGATATTGTTTATCGTGCAACCTAAGAGAAGAACTAGTAATACCTACATCCCCTAGCTCTGAAGCATTGTAAACATGGTTAAGCTGGAGCATTTCAAACAATGGAGGCTGTTGGTCTCGATGAGCAAAGAGTGTCGCTAAAGTTAATTGCGGTTGGTCAATTATCTTAACCCCACGTGTGACGTCATTGTCAGAGGCAGCTACGAGTTTTACCGTACCAGTATAGGGAAATTGACAACTGTCTTCCGTCCTTGTATTACAAAGGAGTACTTTTTTCCCTGGAGGCACAACCAAAGATGAAATTGATCGATAGAATGCCCTGTCGTAAATGTCAGTTGTATCATAGAATGCGTTAGTTCGATCAAGAGTCAACTTTTGGCCTTGAAAGTACTGATCAGTATAGAAAACAACATTTTCTGGGTATAGTTCAAGCGGACCAACCTCAAGATGGACAATAGAATCGTTCATTTCTTCGCCCACAAAATCAAGATCCAGCCCCCATACAGTCAAACAATTTGAATAATCAGTACTTTTACATAAGCGAACGTAACTTTTTGGCCCTACCTTAATCGACGAAATCTCTCCTATAGCATTTATCTCTTCAGCAGAAGACCTTCCGTAATTAAGATGGGTCAAGGATCCTTGAAAATTAATATCCTGATAGGCAAGAACAGGAAAACGTTCTAGCTGGGCATCTGTACTCCGCTTCTTAGTATATTGAGAAACACCATTCCAATTATACTCCTCTGATTCTTTACGCTCATCGTTACCCAACATTCCTTCCCAATATTGCTTGGCGACTTGTTCCGCATTGTTTCGGGCACCTACTTTTATAGTATACTTAGTTGTCTGATCTAACTGCCCCCAATAAGAAGCATTGGGAAACATAAGATATTGCTTATTTGAATTGAACTTAGCAGGATTTCTGATCTCGTTTAAAGCTTCTGCACCATATTCACTAATGAGATAATAATCGACTTCATTACTATGAGGAGATGCTTTCATTCTTGGTTCTATAAAGCCATTTGGAGTAATATCGGCGTCTGATATCCAACCACTATAGCCCTCTGAACCAATATATTTTATAAATTCTATATTTTTTTCTTGTTGTAATGTAGTAATCCTACTGTCACTTAGCGCTGAATCAATTTGATTAATACAGGTTTCTCGCTGTTGCTCCCCAGAAAAACTTTCAACATTTAAAAACCATCCTTCAAAATTCAGTCCGTCAGCCAATTCAATGAGCTTTGTCATCAAACTGACTGTCCCTAAATCTCGACAATCTTGAAAATTTCCTCCATGGGAGAGACTAGGCAAAAAGACGCTGCCATAAATCTTGACTCCTTTCACATGAGCTTCTTCAATCCATTGAGGGTCAGGGGCTAAAATTGTGCCTTCTTGAGAGCTTCCTCCCCAAAAGACCATTCCTTCAAGATAATCCCAATAATCAAATCGAACACGGTCAGGGCTAGTGATAGCGTCAGGAATTCTTTCTAATGTAGCCCTAGGACGGACTAGGGCGGTATAACGATGATTTAGCTTGTTTAAGGCAGTATCTGGATCTAGACGATCTTCTATTCTAGCCCAATGATAAACCCAAGGTTGAATAACCCCATCAACGAGAATACCAGTCTGTCTTTCTTTCGTATTTTTACTCAAGTAATCTTCATCACTCAAGATGTCATTTACAGTTAGATCCTTCAAGGAAGGAGCTGACGAGGTTGCATTATTTGGCTTATTGATAAACCAAGTGTAGGTTTTTTTCCCTTGGGCATAGGTTTGTGAACTAAAAATTAACCCTCCGATAAAAAAGATGAAAACACTCTTTATCCAAGTTCCCCATTGACGTCGTTCTCTTTGCTTTTCCATATAAAGACCTCTCTATAATTTACCCTGTACTCTGACTGAGGTTAGATTTAAGGTGGTTTATGATTTATAGAAAATATAATTACCCCTATTTAGTAGACGCCTTAAAAATAATCTTATATATTAAATTATTCATTATTTATATAAATTGCTCTTCTATCATCTCATGGTAATATTTAGCTATTTTCCCTTTCATCATTCAGATATATCGTCCATCCCGATATCTTGAGATATCGCCGACTCTTCGAGATCTTGTTGAGCGCGCTTTTGATAGTGACCGTCTGATTTGAGATTTTCTGCATCATCATTGACAAGATTTTTGACCGTTTTGCTTTGCGTGGCTTCTTTGATTTGGGCTGTCTCGAGCTTCATCTCTTCTGCAGTGTCAAATTGCTCTGATTGGCGGGTTGAGAGAGCATTACGCTCTTCTTCACTAAGGAAAAGCCCTGGAGCAACACACTCACAGTAAACGGCTTCTTGGTATGCTTTAATCATCGCTGGAGATAGGGTGTGTTCACGTTTGATAAAGGCTGGTGTCACATCTCGCATCTTATCAAAGTGCAACTCTAATTGAGTGATAAAGCTGCTTCCTGGTACGCGAAGGTAACATTGTAAATCATCCATGGCTTGGATTTCACTGCTAGAGACAACAGGGCGGGTGACGGTTTGGTGACCAATCGATACCCCATCACGCAACGCATTTGCACCGTAAGAAATGTTCTCTCTTGAGACGTCCACCTCTTGCTCACCCAAATCTTTGGATGAGATTTGCGCCATCTGCGCTGATGGGGCGCGAAAGTAAAAGCGAGAGTTGAGTAAATCAAAAATAACGTCCGCGGTATTTTTTCCGTAGGTTTTCACGAGCTGCGCATAAGACTGGAGACCAATCACATAACAGCCCCCAAACTTACGCACTTCTGAAATGATGTTATCCAGCTCAGGCAGTTTATGCAGACTAGGCATCTCATCCATAATCACCCAGATACGGCGGTCTTCATCGGCTTTGAGTCCCAAAATAGCGTTAGAGGCAATGGCAAGCCAAGTTGAAATTAAAGGACGCAGTGAAGCGTGTTGCTGCGCGTTACTGGATAAGAATAAAAAGCCTTTTTGTTTATCATCTTGTACCCAAGCGGTGATGGAAAACGGCTTGCGTTTGGGTTGACCTTGACCGTCTTTTTCATCCAGTCCATCTAAAAAGCGCAGACTCTTAATGTAAGTGGCCAAAACGGACTTAATCGAGATGGCGGTCTTTTTGATGTCCTTGGAGACTAGGGAAGCAGACTCTGTGCCTTGCAGGAAGTTACCCAACGCTTCGAGCTCTGAGGTTAAAATTAGGCTGAGCAATCGAGCGGTCGAGCAGGGCTTATTATCTTTACTCATGCGATACGCCGCACTAGAAAAGATAGTCCGTGCGGAATCAACCCAGAACGGATCACCTTCACCATGTTGCGGGATAAGCGCGTTCGCAATGTTTTCAAAATCAGGGGCATCCTTAGCATCACACCAGACATCCCAATTGGCGCAGCGTTCATCGAAGGGGTTGAGTAAGGTATCTTGGCTAGGGTCAAAGAACTTACTGGTAAAGGTGCAGCCTTTATCATAAATAATGGCTTTATCCCCACGTTTACGTATCCAGCGCAGGAGTTTACGAAGCATGACGGATTTACCTGCCCCTGTGGTGCCGTCGATGAGCATATGCTGAACTTCAAACTCACGCTTAAACAAGGCCAGCCCATCCACTTTGAAATCAGAAATCCGTCCGTTGCCTACACCCTGTCTTTTGAGTTTCTTTGCCCGTTTTTTCAAATCATTTGTGAGCACTTTGGGTTCTGCGTATTGAAAGCCTCGAACGTGGAAATCTTCACTTTGCTTTTCGCCTTGTCGTTTAAAGAAACTCATGGCGAGCATCAAAATAGCGAAGGCAATACAGATGGCAATTAAGAAGTTGATTTGTGCTTGGCGAATGACGTCATCATAAAGGCTGATGAGTTGGGTATTTTCCAGTTGGGAGGCGAGCGTGCCAACGTAGCGTTTTCCACTCCAGAACGTCGTGACTTCGCTGTTAAGATTGTGCCCAAAGCTGGCATAGATATGATTGCGCCAGTAGTAGAACACAGACCAAAAGGCGTTATCGGGCGCGCGTAGCCAGGTAAGAACGCCAGTGAGCGCTATCACCGACCAAATGGCGGTGTAAACTAAGGTGTTGTTGACTTGAAAGAACATCCGAATGGAGTGAAAAGTAATTTGTCCGCCACGGGTAAAGTGGTTGCCGGACGCGCGTTTAGGTCTAGGCATCGTGGTTCCTTGAGAGTGAAATGCAGTGCTTTTTTAGGTAATTACCTGCGTATGCAGATGAGCTGGCCAACAATTGAACGGTTGTTGGCTAATGGTATTGCGGTGTAGGGCTCTGATATGAAAAAAATTTACGCATGCCGAAGGTAAGTCACGGATGTTCACCTCTCCGACGGGGTGGGGGTCTAGAGCCCCGACATGCTGGCAAAACTTGGGTGGTTTATTTCCTTGCGCTGATAATCCTCACGGTCTCGAATGTGGTCAGCGTTATGCTCGAAACCTTCAAAGCAATCCTGATTACTCTTTTTAAGAAGAAAAGCGAAATTGGTCTCTGTGTAATAGAGATGGTGAGCTTTATGTTGATGATGGGCATCACCGGACAGGGATTGGTCGAGTGTTTTTAGAAACGAATGGCTTTGAGCTTATGATTAAAAATGTCCTCGTTGCTTATTGCGCTGGACAGTTATCCATCGTATTCGTATTTTCCCGCGTCGGCTGATTTCAAGGCGATTTCATGGTAAATTTGTCAGAATGATAAAGTTCCTTAATGACCTTCAAC